>BPIR01000001.1:1540683-1736220 GCA_026004215.1 Candidatus Binatia bacterium | reverse complement strand
GGCCGCCGGCAGTTCCTCCAACTCATGGGGGCTTCGCTGGGCTTGGCCGGCCTCAGTGCGTGCACCAAGCAGCCGCTGGAAAAGATTTACCCCTACGTGAAGGCGCCCGAGGAAATCATTCCCGGTGAGCCCTTGTACTTTGCCACGGCGTTGCCGCTCGGTGGATTTGGCCGGGGCGTGCTCGTTGAAAGCCACATGGGCCGGCCCACCAAGATCGAGGGCAATCCGGATCATCCGGCCAGCTTGGGGGCGACGGACATTTTCGCGCAAGCGGACATTCTGACCTTGTACGACCCGGACCGCTCGCAAGCGGTGCGTTTTGGTGGCGTGATCCGCCCGTGGTCGGCGTTTGTGGACGTGGCGCAGCGCGAGTTCGAGCGGCTCGGGGCCAAGCAGGGGGCGGGTTTTCGCATCCTCACGGAGACGGTTACGTCGCCAACTTTGCTGGCGGAGATTCAGCGCCTGCTCGCCCAGTGGCCAAAGGCGCGCTGGCATCAGTACGAGCCGGTCAACCGCGATCATGCACACGCGGGCGCAAAGTTGGCCTTTGGCGAGGTGGTGGACGTGGTGTACAACGTCGAAGGCGCCGACGTGTTGTTGTGCATCGAGGCGGACTTGCTCGGTCCCCATCCTGCCGGCGTGCGCTATGCGCGCGAGTTTGCCCGGCGCCGGCGCGTGGAGGAGGGCAACGGCAGCCGTATGAACCGCCTGTACGTGGTGGAATCGGCGCCGAGTATTACCGGCTCGGTGGCCGACCACCGTTTGGCCCTCAAGCCGAGCGAGTGCGAAGCCTTCGTCCGCGCGCTCGCCGCAGTGCTGGGATTGCCGGTGCAAATGCCGGCGAGCATGGAGCCGCACCGCGCGTGGATCCGGGCGGTGGCCAAGGACCTTTCTCATCAAAGGGGGCGCAGTTTGGTGGTGGCCGGAGAGCCTCTCCAGCCAGCCGTGCACGCGCTGGTGCACGCCATCAACGATGCGCTCGGCAACATCGGCAAGACCGTAACCTTCGTGGAGCCGATCGCCCCCGCTCCGGAATTGCAAGGCGAGTCTTTGCAAGCGCTCGTCGCCGACATGGACGCCGGCAATGTGGAGGTGTTGCTGATCTTGGGGGGCAACCCCGTGTACGCGGCGCCGGCGGATTTGCGCTTCGGCGAACGCATGCAAAAGGTCGGCTTGCGCGTGCGCCTGGGACTTTACGAGGACGAAACCTCGCAACTTTGCCACTGGCACATCCCGGAAGCGCACGTGTTGGAGTCCTGGGGCGATGTGCGGGCGTACGACGGTACGGTAAGCCTGATCCAGCCCCTGATCGCGCCGTTGTACGACGGCAAGACGGCGCTGGAAGTGCTGGCGGCCTTCAGCAGCAAGCCGAGTCGGAAGCCCTACGACGTTGTTCGCGACTACTGGAAGGGTGTTTGGGGCGAAACCAATTTCGAGCAGAGGTGGCGTCGCGCATTGCACGACGGTGTCGTGGCGGACAGCGCTGCAGCGCCGCGTGCGGTCAATTTGCAAGCCAACCTCTTCCAAAGTTTGCAGCCGCTGGTGGCCTCGGCGCCCGGGTTGGAAATCGTGCTGCGACCCGACCCCACGGTGTACGACGGCCGGTATGCCAACAATGGTTGGCTGCAAGAGCTACCCAAGCCGCTGACCAAGCTTACCTGGGACAACGTTGCCTATGTGGCTCCGATGACGGCGGCCCGGCTAGGGCTGAAAAACGGCGACCTTGTTCAAGTGGTCGTCGAAGATCGCCGCGTCGAAGCGCCAGTGTGGATCCAGCCCGGGCAGGCGCCCGACACGTTGTTGCTGCACTGGGGCTATGGCCGCGCCAGGGCTGGCCGTGTTGGGGGCGGCATTGGTTTCGATGCCTTCCGGCTCTCGACCTCGCGTGCTCCTTGGGGCATGCCGGGAGGGGAAGTGCGCAAAACCGGCCGCCAGTACCGCTTGGCGTGCACGCAGGATCACTTCAGCCTGGAAGGGCGCGATATTCTGCGCAAGGGTACGTTGGAGCAGTATCGGCACGACCCGTCTCTGGCGCCGCACGGGCAGCATGGCGGGGAGAAACACGAAGAGTTGCCGTCGTTTTACCCAGGGTTCCCGTACACGGGTTACGCGTGGGCGATGTCCATCGACCTGAGCGCCTGCATTGGTTGCGGTGCCTGCACCATTGCTTGCGTTGCGGAAAACAACATTGCCGTCGTCGGGAAGGACCAGGTGGCGCGGGGTCGCGAAATGCACTGGATCCGCGTGGATCGTTACTACGAAGGCGATCTCGATCATCCGGAATTCGTGCACCAGCCGATTCCCTGCCAGCAATGCGAGAACGCGCCGTGCGAGCTCGTTTGCCCGGTGAACGCCACGGTGCACAGCGCCGAAGGGCTCAACGACATGGTGTACAACCGCTGCGTGGGCACCAAGTATTGCTCCAACAACTGCCCCTACAAAGTGCGGCGGTTCAACTTTTACCTCTATCAGGATTGGTACACGGAGAGCCTCAAGCTGTTGCGCAACCCGGATGTGACCGTGCGTAGCCGCGGTGTAATGGAAAAGTGCACGTACTGCGTGCAGCGCATCAATGCCGCGCGCATTCAGGCCAAACGCGAAGGGCGCAAGATTCGCGACGGTGAGATCGTCACGGCTTGCCAGCAGGTGTGTCCCACGGAAGCCATCGTGTTTGGCGACAAGAACGATCCGCAAAGCCGAGTGTCCCAGATGCGCCAGCTTCCGCGTACGTATCACTTGCTCGAAGAGCTGAACACTCGGCCGCGGACGACTTACTTGGCGGCGGTTCGGAATCCGAATCCCGAACTGACCTCAGGAAAGGAACACGCATGAGCGCGCCTGCACGGGATCTCGGCCCGATCATTGGTCCGGGCCACACGTTTGAGACAGTCACCGACAAGATTGCAGCCGTTGTTTTGTCCGAAACCCGCAGAGGATGGATGCTGGGGTTCGGAGTGTCGTTCGTGTTGCTGACGATTTTCCTGCAGTGCGTTGCGGTCTTGCTCGTGCGCGGGATCGGGATCTGGGGGATCAACATTCCCGTCGGTTGGGGGTTCGATATCATCAACTTCGTTTGGTGGATCGGCATTGGTCACGCCGGTACGTTGATTTCCGCGATCTTGTTGCTCTTTCGCCAGACGTGGCGAACCTCGATCAACCGCTTTGCGGAAGCGATGACTCTGTTCGCAGTGGCCTGTGCGGGTTTGTACCCGATTTTGCACCTGGGGCGACCGTGGCTGTTCTACTGGCTGCTGCCGTACCCCAATGCCATGGGCATGTGGCCGAACTTCCGCAGCCCGTTGATGTGGGACGTGTTCGCGGTGTCCACCTACGCCACGGTGTCGGCACTGTTTTGGTTCGTGGGGCTCATTCCCGACTTGGCCACGCTGCGCGATCGCTCGACCAGCAAGGTGGGGCGGATCATTTACGGCATCCTGGCGATGGGTTGGAGAGGCTCGGCGCGGCACTGGAATCGCTACGAGACGGCGTATTTGCTGCTGGCCGGTCTGTCCACACCCCTGGTGGTATCGGTGCACAGCGTAGTGTCCTTTGACTTCGCGGTGGGCATCATTCCGGGTTGGCACGCAACCATCTTTCCGCCGTACTTCGTGGCAGGGGCGATTTATGCGGGTTTTGCGATGGTGTTGACCCTCACCATCCCGCTGCGGGTGTACTACGGACTCGAGGACTTCATCACCATGCGCCACATCAACTACATGGCGCGGGTGATGTTGGCCACGGGGTTGGTGGTCGCTTACGGCTACATGATGGAAATCTTCATGGCCTGGTACAGCGGCAACCCATTCGAGTCCTTCATGGTGGAAAACCGCCTCACCGGACCGTACCGGACGTTGTACTTCGCATTGATCTTGACCAACGTGATCATCCCGCAGCTTCTCTGGTTCCAGCGCGTGCGCACGAATATTCCGCTGCTGTTCATGGTGGCCATGTCCATCAACATTGGGATGTGGCTGGAACGCTACGTGATCATCGTGGTGAGTTTGCACCGGGATTTCTTGCCGTCGTCTTGGGGAATGTATGCCGGAACGATTTATGACTACGGGACGTTCATCGGCACGATCGGATTGTTCCTGACCTTGCTGTTCCTCTTTATCCGGCTGCTGCCGATGATCTCGATCTTCGAGATGCGCACCCTGTTGCCCGAAGCCAAGGTCAAGGAGAAGCACGCATGACCGCGCGTGTTCCGCTGTACGGGCTGATGGCAGAGTTTGCCGACGTGAATCACTTGGTTGCGGCCATCCGCAAGCTGCGCCAGATGGGCTATCGGCGCATGGATGCCTACACGCCGTTCCCGGTGGAGGAAGTGTGGGAAGAGCTCGGGGTGCACCGCAACATGGTTTCGTTCTTGGTGTTTTGCGGCGGCCTGACCGGAGCGTTGTTCGGTATCGGGCTCCAGTACTGGACCTCCGTGATTGACTATCCCATCAACGTGGGCGGGCGGCCTTTGTTCAGCATTCCTGCATTCGTGCCGGTGACGTTCGAATGCACGGTGTTGTTTGCCGCGCTGACGGCGGTCTTGGGGATGCTGGCGCTGAATGGTTTGCCTGCGCCGTACCATCCGGTGTTCAACGTGCCGCGCTTTGCGCTGGCCTCGCGTGACCGATTCTTTTTGTGCGTGGAAGCGACCGACCCGCTGTTCGACCGCGAGGGTACCCGGCGCGTGCTCGAGTCGTTGTCGCCGGTTTCCGTTGCCGAGGTGTCCGACTGATGAATGCGCAGCGCATCCGCCGCATGACGATGATTGGGTTAATGGCTGCGGCCTTGGCCGGTGCGGGTTGCCGGCGGGACATGCAGGACCAGCCGAAGTACAAGGGCTTCCGGCCAAGCGAATTTTTCGCCGATGGGCGCTCGGTGCGTCCCCTCGTGCCGGGAACCGTGGCGCGCGGCCACTTGCACGACGATGCGCTGCTGTACACCGGCAAGGTCGGCGAGAACTTCAGTCCGGAATTCCCCTTCCCCGTGACTCTGGCGGTGCTGCAGCGAGGGCAAGAGCGGTACAATATTTACTGCTCGCCCTGCCACGACCGGGTGGGGACCGGCCAGGGCATGATTGTGCAAAGAGGTTACAAGCAACCGCCATCGTTCCATCAGGACCGCTTGCGCCAGCAAGCGCCGGGTTATTTTTTCCACGTCATCAGCAACGGCTTCGGGGTGATGCCCGACTATGCGGCACAAATTCCCGTGCGGGATCGCTGGGCGATCGTGGCGTATATCCGCGCCTTGCAATTGAGCCAACACGCGACGCTGGCGGATGTTCCCGAGGCGGACCGCCCGAAGCTGGAGCAGGCGGCGGCAACGAGCGCGCAATCCACAGGTGTTTCCCATGAGTAGTTCCGTGCCGGATCGGAGTCGGTTTGTCTTGCCTGCGGACCATCCGCTGTTGCGGGTGCGGCCCATCGCCCTGGGGGTGGGTGCCCTCGGCTTTGCGGTGTCGCTGGCAGGTGCTCTCGTTAACGCCACCCAGTTTTTTCAATCGTACCTGTTCGGCTTTCTGTTTTGGTTCGGCATTGCCATTGGATCGCTGGCACTGCTGATGATTTATCACGTCACCGGTGGGGCATGGGGGTCGGTGATCCGGCGCAGCCTGGAATCGGCGGTGCGCACATTGCCGGTGTTGGCCGTGTTGTTCATTCCCATCGTGCTCGGGGTGCACTCCCTCTACGAATGGGCGGACGCCGACAAGGTGGCGCACGATCCGCTGTTGCAACACAAGAGCCTGTATTTGAACGTGCCCTTTTTCGTCGGCCGTGCGGTCGCGTACTTCGTGGTCTGGAGTGTGTTCGCTACGTTTCTCTGGCGTTGGTCGGACGCGCAGGAAAACGGCGAGGAGCGTGCCATCGGCTGGCTCGAGAATCTCAGCCGAGGCGGCCTGGTGGCTCTGGGCCTCACCTTTACTTTTGCTGCGGTGGACTGGGCGATGTCGCTCGAGCCGCACTGGTACTCCACATTGTATGGGGTGCTGCTGTTTGGCGGGTGCCTGCTCAGCGCCATGGCCTTCATGATCCAAATTACGGCGCTGCTGGCGAACAATGGGCCGCTTGCCGGGGTGGTGCAGCCGATGCAGTTCCACGACCTGGGCAAGCTGATGTTCGCTTTTGTGATGTTGTGGGCGTACTTTTCCTTCTCGCAGTTGCTCATCATTTGGTCCGGCAACCTGCCGGAGGAAACGCCCTGGTACCTCAAGCGCATGAGCGGGGGTTGGCAGTACGTGGGCCTGTGCTTGATTGTGTTGAACTTCCTGCTGCCCTTCGTGATCCTTCTGTCGCGCGACATCAAGCGCAATGCGCGTTTAGTTGCGAGCGTGGCGCTGTTCATCTTGTGCGTGCGGGTGATCGAGGTGTACTGGCTCATCACTCCGGCCTTCTCGCCGTCGCAGGCGAGAGTGCACTGGCTCGATCTTACGACGTGGCTGGCGGTCGGGGGAGTGTGGCTGTGGGCCTTTACGGGAGGGTTGCGCGGGCGGCCGCTGATGGTTTGGAACGACCCCTCGTTTCCTGCGGCAGGAGGTCACGCATGAGCCATCCGGTTTCCGGTAACGCCGGGCATCCGCCCGCATCTCACGAAACACGCGACTTACCGAGCCGGCCGATCGTGGTCACGGTGGTGATCGGCACGGTGGTGACTGTGGCCATCTTTGCCGTGCTGTACGTGTTCACGGCGGCGTTGGAGAAGTATGTCGAGCGCACTTCTCCGCCGCCCAACCCCTTGGCGAACGTGGTGCCCAAGGAGCCGCCTGCGCCGCGCCTGCAGCCGGCACCGGTGAAGGACTTGCTGGAGCTGCGTCGCTGGGAAGACAGCCAGCTCCACCATTACGGGTGGGTGGACAAGTCGAACGGGATTGCCCGCATTCCGATCGAGCGCGCCATGGAGATCGTTGCACAAAAGGGTTTACCGGCACGGTCCGAGGAGCCCAAACGATGAACGCGAAGAGGCTCGTCTTGTTGCTGGTTGTCTTTGCCCTTGCGCAGCGGGCCGGCGCCGTGCGCTTGCCGTCGTCTACCGGCGAAAGCACCGGCACGACGCCGGTTCTCGAGCGAGTGGACTTCGAGCAGCGGCTGGGTACGCCAGTGCCGTTGGATGCGGTGTTTCGAGATGAAACCGGGCAGCCCGTTCGCTTGGGCGACTACTTCCAGAGCAAGCCCGTCATCCTCACGCTTTCCTACTACGAGTGTCCGATGCTGTGCACTCTCGTGCTCAACGGCTTGACGAGCGCGTTGCGTGCGTTGCGCTTCGACCTGGGCAAGGAATTTGTCGCCGTGAACGTCTCGTTCAACCCCCGGGAGTCGCACGAGTTGGCGGCCGCCAAAAAAGCCACGTACTTGAAGGAGTACCGGCGGCCGGGTGCGGAAGCCGGCTGGCATTTCCTGACCGGCGACGAGGACGCCATTCGGCGGCTCACCGAGGCTGTTGGGTTCCGGTATGCGTGGGACGAACGAAACCAGCAGTACGCGCATGCGACGGGCTTGGTGGTTCTGACTCCGACCGGGCGAATTGCGCGCTACTTTTACGGAGTGGAATTTTCGCCGCGCGATTTGCGCTTCGCGCTGATCGAAGCGGCGGAGGGCAAAATCGGTTCGCCCGTGGACAAGCTTCTTCTGTACTGTTTCCACTACGACCCAGCCACCGGCCGGTACAGTGCACTGGCTTTGAACTCCGTACGGGTCGGTGGTGCGCTGACTCTGGTGGCGTTAGTGACATTCATTGTGGTCATGCTGCGCCGCGAGCGGCGCATGGGTGGAAGGAGTGGGCACTCGTGGGCCCAAGGTGGGGCCGCCCCTTGATCTCAAGTGTGGAGTAACGACCAGGCATGGCTTCGAACTTTGCTTTATTCCCGGAACGTGCGTCGACCGTAGCTGGCGAAGTGGACGCGTTGTACCTGTTTCTGGTGGCGGTGAGCGGGTTTTTCGCCGTGCTCATTGCTGCGCTCGTGGTGGTGTTTGCGATCAAGTACCGCCGGCGTGCCGAGGACGAGCGCCCGCAGGCCATTCACGGTTCGCTGGCTTTGGAGTTGGCGTGGACCATCATTCCATTTGGTCTGGCGATGGTGATGTTCTTCTGGGGAGCGAAGGTGTACATCACGTTGGCGGTGCCGCCGCCCAACGCCATGGAAGTCTTCGTGGTCGGCAAGCAGTGGATGTGGAAACTGCAGCACTTGGAAGGCAAGCGGGAAATCAACGAGCTCCACGTTCCGGTCGGCCAGCCGATCAAGTTGACGATGACTTCGGAAGATGTGATTCACAGCTTTTACGTGCCAGCCTTCCGGATCAAGCAAGACGCCATTCCGGGACGCTACACAACTGCCTGGTTCGAGCCCACCAAAGTGGGAACGTATCATCTGTTTTGCGCGGAATATTGCGGAACCGAGCACGCCAAGATGATTGGCCGCATCGTGGTCATGGAGCCGGCCGAGTACCAAGCATGGCTCGCGGGCACAGCCACCACGGCGGTGGCGGCGGTACCGGCGGCGAAGCCGGAAGACCAGCAAGCTGCGATGGCGGCGGCTGGTGCCGAGCTGTTCCAGAAGCTCGGCTGCGTGAGTTGCCACCGGGCGCAGGCGGGAGCGTTGGGCCCTTCGCTGGCAGGCCTGTTCGGGCACAACGTTGCGCTTCAGGATGGCAGCACCGTGGTGGCCGATGAAGACTACATTCGCGAGTCTATCTTGAATCCCCAGGCAAAAATCGTGGCTGGGTACCAGCCGATCATGCCCACATTCAAAGGGCTGGTGAACGAAGAGCAGTTGATGCAACTCATCGCGTACATCAAAACTGGCAAGGCGGGAACGGAAACGCAGTGACGAACGCGATGGAATTGCAGTTAGGTGGTTGAACCATGAACGGCGTGGAAACTCGCACCAATTACCTGAACGCAGAGTACGGTTTGCTTTCGTGGCTGCTCACGCGCGACCACAAACGCATTGCGATCTTGTACCTGGTCTCGGTCACGATCATGTTCGCCATTGGCGGCTTGTTCGCGGCCGCCGTGCGTTTGGAGTTACTCACCCCGCAAGGCGATCTGCTGGCGGCGGACACCTACAACAAGATGTTCTCCATGCACGGCATCATCATGGTGTTTTTCTTCCTGTTGCCTGCGATACCGGCTACGCTGGGCAACTTCCTCATTCCCATGATGATTGGCGCCCGCGATCTCGCCTTCCCCCGCATCAACTTGCTGAGCTGGTACCTGTACGTGATCGGGGCTCTGTTCACCTTGTACGCGATGGTGACCGGAGGCGTGGATACGGGCTGGACATTCTACACTCCGTTCAGCACCACCGCCTCGAATACCAATGTGGTGCCCACGGCAATCGGCATCTTCATCAATGGCTTTTCCGGGATCCTTACTGGCTTGAACTTCATTGTCACGATTCACCGCATGCGCGCGCCGGGGCTGACGTGGTTCCGCTTGCCCCTGTTCGTATGGGCGCATTATGCCACGAGCTTGATCCAAGTGCTGGGCACGCCGGTGCTGGCCATCACCCTCGTCATGGTGGCGTTGGAGCGTGCCTTTCACTTCGGCATCTTCGATCCGGCGTACGGGGGCGATCCGCTCCTGTTCCAGCACCTGTTTTGGTTTTACTCGCACCCGGCGGTGTACATCATGATCTTGCCTGCCATGGGCGTGATCAGCGAGCTGGTCACCTGCTTCTCGCGCAAGAGCATTTTTGGCTACAGCTTTGTGGCGCTGTCGTCGGTGGCCATTGCGGTGTTGGGCTTCCTCGTTTGGGCGCACCACATGTTCGTTACCGGGATGTCGGTATACGCCGCAATGATCTTTTCGTTCATTAGCTTCGGGGTGGCTATTCCGTCGGCGGTGAAGGTCTTCAATTGGACCGCCACTCTGTACAAAGGCTCGATCTCGTACTCGGCCCCTATGCTGTACGCGCTGGGGTTCATCGGACTGTTTACGATCGGGGGACTGACGGGGTTATTTTTGGCAACCCTGGGTGTAGACGTGCACGTGACCGACACGTACTTCGTCGTCGCGCACTTCCACTACGTGATGGTGGGCGGCACGATCATGGCGTACCTGGGGGGCCTCCATTTTTGGTGGCCGAAGATCACGGGCCGGCTGTATCCGGAAATTTGGGCACGGATTTCGGCAGCCATCGTGTTCTTGGGATTCAACCTGACGTTCTTTCCGCAATTCATCTTGGGTTACTTGGGAATGCCGCGACGCTACCACGTGTACCCGGACGAATTCCAAGTACTCAACGTGCTTTCCACTGCGGGCGCTTCCATTCTCGGAGTGGGCTACTTGTTGCCGTTTATTTACCTTGGGTGGTCCATGCGGTACGGGGCACTGGCACCAGCGAATCCGTGGGGTGCCACTGGCCTGGAGTGGGAGACACCGTCGCCCCCGCCCACCGAAAACTTCGAGACCCCGCCGGTCGTGACTCGTCCGGCCTATGCTTACGACTTAGAGGAGGTCACCGTTGGCTAGCTCCGCAACCGCTGCTGTGGCGGCCGGCCACACACACGCGCACGTTCAGCATCAGTTCGACGATGCCGAGCAGCAGTACAGTGCTGCGGTGCTCGGCATGTGGGCGTTCCTCATCCAGGAGATCATGTTTTTTGGCGGGCTGTTTCTCGCCTACGCCCTGTATCGGTCTTCGTATCCCGAGGCGTTCGCCCACGCGAGCCACCACCTGGATGTAACCTTGGGCGCTTTCAACACCGCTGTGCTCATTGCTTCGAGCCTCACGATGGCCTTGGCCGTCCACGCCGCTCAAACGGGGCACCGCGCGCAACTGATTTTGTTCCTGTTCCTCACGCTGGCGCTGGGATCGACGTTTCTGGGCGTGAAAGCCATCGAGTATAGTCACAAGTGGCACGAGGGGTTGGTTCCGGGCTTGCAGTGGCACGTGGACGCACCCGATGCACGGCAGCAGTTGATCTTTTTCTCGTTGTACTTCGCGATGACCGGCATGCATGCGCTGCACATGGTCGTTGGGGCTATTGGTTTGATCGTGCTTTTATTGTTTGCCCTGCAAGGGAAATACACCGCGGAGTACAACACTCCGGTGGAGATGTTCGGCCTGTACTGGCACTTCGTGGATATTGTGTGGATCTTCTTGTTCCCGCTGTTGTACCTGTTTGCCCACCATTGAGGAGGAGCGTTACCGATGGCGTCGCACGTGGTGCCCACTCGCGTTTACTTCGTCATTTTCCTCTCTTTGATGGTACTGACTGCGGTCACCGTTGCCGTCGCCTATGTCGACCTCGGCGTGTTCAATAACGTCGTTGCCTTGGGAATTGCCTGTACGAAAGCTTCACTCGTGATCCTGTACTTCATGCATGTGCGCTACAGTGACCACCTAGTGAAGCTATCGATCCTGATCGGAATTCTTTTCCTGGCGATCTTGTTCGGCTTCACTTTGGCGGATCCACTGACACGCGAGTGGATTCGTCCGATCCAGTATCTTTGGTAGCTCGGTGCAAGGCGTGCTGCCGAAGCGGCTCCCCGCCCTGGCACGCTCGGCTAAGACCGATGACCTCCTCGTCGCCAGCATGTTGGGCGCGCGAAACCGATGAGGGCAGCGTGTGGGCGAAGGAGCGAGCCTTTGCTGCGTGCGGGCTGCCCGTTTGGTGCGGTAGGTCCTTGCATCCCGTTTGTTTAGAGGCAACTGCGAGCAGCAAATCCCCGATTCGCCGCCGGCCCAAAAACCTACGTCCTTAGAATAGCCACTGAGGCCAGTAGTGTTGGTCGATGGTTCCCACCTCATTGGATGCCCGAGCGACGTCCGAGCCTGACAAACGCATGTCTTACTGGCATCCGTTCGCCTGTATAATTTCAAGTTCGAGGTTGGGCTAACCGATCCGAAGGGATGCGCAGCGAATGCGCCATGATGTTGAAATAGGTTTCGCTCGCACACAGCCAGATAATTTCGACGATATCGTCGTCCGAAAAGTGTTCCTTTAGGGCAGCAAATGTCTCCTCGCTCAAATCGTGCGTCTTGCAGAGTTCTTCCGTGGCAGCGAGGAGAACGCGTTCGCGCCCAGAGAACAGCTCACTTTTATCCCATTCATGAAGCGCCCCGAATTTCTCTACTCCAAGTTTTGCCCGTATCGCTTGCGCCTTTACCAGGTCATGGCAAAAGCTGCAGTCATTCAACTGGCTCGTGCGCACCAACACTAAAAATCGCAGTTGGGAGTCGAGGTGGAGTTTTCTCTCCCTAACCCAATCAATGGCAGCGGAGATGGGAATGAGAGCAGGCTTTCGCGAATAGACCACTTTCAATGGAGTGAGGACCTTACCGAAACGTCGCAGTGAAACCAGGCGTGCCAGCTTCCATAGCCAAGACCTGTTGCGTTCTACGGCACTGAGGCGGGTGTTCTGGGAGGATGTCGGGTCCATTGTACGCCCAGCTTTGTCGAGCTACGTCAGCATTTGCAAGCGGGCTTTCTTGCAAGGTAGCCCCCGCGTTCGCCGCGGAGCCACGCAGCTCAGAGAGCCATCTCACCCCGGGGCAACACCCTCGCCGATCATGATTCGGCTATGGAGACTCACGTCGAATCCCTTCAGGCAGGCGTTTCTTCTTACCCCGAGCCTCGAATGCGCACGCCGCGCGCTCGGCAAGCGCGAGGCGCGGTTGGTGGTGCAACCGCTGGCGCACGCCGTGCGAAGCAGAGCGGTACCATACGAGCGAGTATTCGGGACAGGTACGCTCGACTCGGACCCGGCTCTGCCATGAAGCCGGGCGGGGCTATGCAGGTTTAACGCGGCCGAAGAGATCGAGGCGTAGAATCTCACTAGGCGGCTCGAACGGTTCTGGAACGACGGCGTATGGGGCTTTGCGCGCAACTGCTCGAAGCGTCGGTGGCGTATAGCAATCTCTGCAGCCTTGCTTGCTCTCCGGTAGGAGTGCGAGTACCGTCGAGGGTCCGAAATGCATGAAACAGGCGCGGCGGCTTTTGGCGCCATCCATGCTCGTTCTCGTTTGTGGGCCGTGGTTGGGCCGCTTGTCGCGCTAGTCGCTGTGTGGACGGCTGGGCCGCGGTTGTGGGACGACGCGTACATCACCCTCCGCTATGCGCGGTCTCTTGCCGAGGGAAAGGGCTTTGTGTTCAACCCGGGTGAGTACGTACTCGGGACGACCACTCCCCTGTTTACGCTCCTTCTGGCGGGGCTTCACTGGTTAACGGGCGTGGGACTGGAGCGCTGGGCTTTTGTTTTGGCGGCTGCAGGCCACGTTCTCAGTGTTGCTTTGCTGGCCCAGGCTGCTTGCCGCGTTGGGCTGGCTGCCGTAGGGGGCTTAGCCTCCGTGCTTTACGCAACCTCACCGCTAACTCTAAGCCCCGCGCTTGGAGGCATGGAGTCCCCATTGTTCGTGGCCGTGAGCCTCGGGGCATTGATGCCGAGCAAGGGGCCGTCCTGGCCTCTCGGAATAGGGATGGCGAGCGCAGTGGCTGGGCTGCTCCGCCCCGAGGGTGTGCTCGTTGCAGTCGCGGCGGGGCTCCTCGCCCTCCGCCATGGCCGTGCAGCCGTGTACCGCTTTCTTGTTGTGGTTGTGCTGGCCTCGTTGCCTTGGGTCATCTTTGCCTCCTGGTATTTTGGTAGCCCCATTCCCCAGTCCATGGCGGCAAAATGGGCCTCAGTTCGAGAACACCCGTCCCCGTGGAGCGCGGTCGAGTATTTTCTGTATGCTCTACTCGCGTTGCCGTTGTGGGCCGGTCCACCCGTCCATGGGCTTTGGGGACGACAAGTGTTCGGGCTGCAGATAGCGGCCAATATTCCTTTGGGATGGACTCTCGAGTGGCGGCATGTGTTGGCGCTCGGTGCTGGCGGCCTGGTGGTCATGCTGGTGGTGGTTGGGTGGTTCCGGTTGTTGCGGCGAGCCCCCGACACGGTCGGCTTATTGGCCTTTTCATTTCTCTATGTTCTAGCGTATGCGATTGCGGACCCTGCGATGTTCGCTTGGTATGTCTTGCCACCGCTGCCGGTGGCCACGCTGGGCCTGTTCGTCGGTGCGTGGGAAAGCCTCTGCACTGTGGTTCCCGGCGAGCGCTGGCGGAGGTGGCTCGGGGTTTTGGCTGCCTCGTTCATCTTGCTCGGCTCCCTGTACGGAGTGCGAGTGGTCAGCAAGCCGCCGGCACTGAGCCGGGAACAAGCGTATCGGCAGGCGATCGAGCTCATTGGTCCCCCTGCGCAGCAGGAAGACACGGTGATTGGGGCGCTCGAAATCGGCGCTGTCGGTTACTTTTCGCGGGCGCGGGTAGTCGACTATTATGGATTGGTGAGTCCAACTTTCCGGGGTCCGCGTGTGGCGACAATGATCGGAAGGTTTCGCCCGGACTTTTTTGTCTTCCACGAAGGGCTCGCTCGCTGGGAAGGCCTCCTGGAGGATCCGGTGTTTCAACAAAGTTACTCTCGAGTGGGGATCATTGACGCCAGCGTTGGTTATGTGCGTGCACAAATCGAGGTGTGGAGGCGATGCGACCGGTGAGCCGCTAGGTTCGAGTGGAGGATTGCTGTGGTCTTGGGTCGAAGCGGTGTTGTCCGGGCGGGATCGGTCCGCACCCGAACACACGCGCTCCGTACAGGCCACTCGGCTGCAAGGGAAAGAATGGCTGGAACACGAGCGCAATCCGGGTTGTGTTCCGTAGGGAGATTGTGAAACGAAGCGTTCGATGATCGGGTGCGTGGGCTCTCGGGCAGCGATGCGAAGGAGGACGGGATCATGCCGATGCCGTTAGAAGGAATTCGAGTCATTGACTGGACGATTTGGCAACAGGGTCCGGTGGCTTCCGTGATGTTGGGGGATCTGGGTGCAGAGGTGATCAAGATCGAACAACGGGAAAGCGGCGATCCGGGGCGAGGGATCCTGAAGATGAGCGGGATTGACCTCAGTGACCGGCCCAACTTTTACTTCGAAGCCAACAACCGCAACAAGCTGGGAATGGCGATAGACCTCAAGAAGCCAGAGGGGCGTGAGATCGTCTACCGGCTCGTCGAAAAGGCCGATGTGTTCGTTCAGAATTTCCGCTTGGGTGTCGCCGAGCGTTTGGGCCTGGGCTACGAAGACCTCGCGCAACGCAATCCCCGGCTGATTTACGCGAGCGCGACGGGTTATGGCCCCAAGGGTCCGGAGGCGGAAGATCCCTCGTTCGACCAAATGGGCTTAGCGCGCTCCGGATTTATGTACGCCGTGGGCGAGCCGGACATGCCCCCCCTGCAAGTCGCCGGCGGCATTGCCGATCAAATGGGCGCGATTATGCTGGCCTACGGGGTGTTAGCTGCGCTGGTGGCGCGCGAACGATTTGGGGTGGGGCAGAAAGTGGACGCTTCGCACCTGGGTAGCATGATTTGGCTGCAAGGCCTTTCTGTGTCTTCTCGCGCCATGATGGGATTCGCCATTCCCCGCTTGCCCCGGAAGTACGCCGCCAATCCGCTGTGGAATCATTACCGGTGCCAGGACGGGCTGTGGATTTGCCTCGGGATGCTACAGCCCGACCGTTACTGGGCGGATTTCGTGCGGGCGCTCGGCCACCCGGAACTGGCTACCGATCCGCGTTTTGCCGACTTGCGCGTGCGCGCCGCCCATGCGGCCGAAGCGGTGGAAATTCTCGACCAAATTTTTGCTACCCGCCCGCGCGCGGAATGGCTGGAGATCCTACGGAACGGGGGCGACTTTATCTTCACCGTGGTGAACTCGGTGGACGATTTGCCGGACGACCCACAGGTAGTCGCGAACGACTACATCACGCCGTTCGAACACCCGCGTTTCGGCGCGACCAAAGTGGTGGGTATTCCCGTTCAGCTCAGCGCCACGCCTGGCGCAATTCGCCTGCCGGCGCCAGAGTTCGGGCAGCATACCGAACAAATTCTGACGAGCCTCCTTGGCTATTCTTGGGAAGAGGTTGCGGCGCTCAAAGAGCGCGAGGTGATTTAGGACGTCGCCGGCGGATAGTGTTCGGATACCCACGCCAGTGCTTCCTCGCGCGTGTGCAACTGGCCGTCGAGCTGCAAGTCGCGCACACTGCGGAGGATCTCGCCGATTTGGGGTCCGGGTGCATACCCGGCAGCGAGCAGATCGCGGCCTTTGAGGAGCGGCGGTGGAAGGTTGCCCTGGCTGCGGAGTTCGGCAAGTTTCGCCCGGCAAAACTCGTACGTGTCCAGGTTGCCGTTGGAAGCAAGGATGTCCATGCGCACCAGTTCCAGTAATTCCTCGATTCCCTCTTGCGCCAAAAAGCGCTTGAGGGTGCTCGGGCGCATCTCGCGAGCGTGAATGTGGCGCAGGTGTTCGCGAACGAGAAAGGCGACACGCTCCCAGGTTTCGCGACTGCGGCGCAAGCGCTGGCAGATTGCCACGGCCATTTCTGCGCCGCGCTCGCAGTGGCCGTAGAAGGTGATCCTGTGGTCGTGCCGGGCCTGCGTCACTGGCTTGGCCACGTCGTGGAGCAAAGCGCCCAGCGCGAGCGTCGGCGCGGCGTGATCGAGCTGCTCGATGACGAGCAGAGTGTGGGTCCACACGTCACCCTCGGGGTGGTAGTCCGGAGACTGCTCGACGCCTTTCATGGCCGCCACTTCTGGGAGCAGGTGCACCAGCAAGTCCGTGGCATCGAGAAGCTCGAAGGCACGCCGCGCCGCGCCGCGACTGCCTTCCGTGAGCATGCGGACAATTTCGTCGCCGATCCGTTCCCAGGCGATGTCCGTGATCGTTGCCGCATTGGCTCGAATGGCTTGCAAGGTGGCCGGCTCGATGTCGAAGCCCAGCACGGCGGCAAAGCGGACGGCGCGCAGCATGCGCAGGCGGTCTTCGGCAATCCGCTCTGCCGGATCGCCGATGGCCCGAATGACTTTGCGGGCGAGGTCTTCCTGCCCTCCCACGAAGTCAATGACGCGGTTGGTTTCCGGATCCAAGAACATGCCGTTGATCGTAAAGTCGCGGCGCCGGGCATCCAGCTCGGGTGTCGCGAATCGCACGCGGGAAGGGCGACGGCCGTCGAGGTAGGCTTCGTCGGTTCGAAACGTGGCGACCTCGATGGGCGGGCCGTAATCCGTGACGAGCACGACGCCGAACTGCGCGCCGACCGGGATGGTTCGCCGGAAGATCTGTTGCACCCGCTCCGCCGGTGCGTTTGTCGCGACATCGAAGTCTTTGGGCTCACGCCCGAGGAGTAAGTCGCGCACACACCCCCCAGCCAGGAGCGCAGTGTACCCAGCTTGGCGTAACCGTGCGGCAATCTCGCGCGCGGCGCGTTCTTTTTCCGACACGGTCGCCGATGCTCGCAACGCCACACCGCCACTGCAAGCGGCAACAGCCGCCGGCGTAGGGGCAACCCTTGTGGTTGCCCTACCCCGGGCAGGCGTAGGGGTAACCCTTGCGGTTACCCCTACCGGCGCTGGCGGCGGCGCCGCCACAGCGCGATCGCACTGGAAAGCCACACGAGGGCAGCGCTACGCGAGCGGGGCGCCGTGGGATCGAGGTCGCAACTGCAAGAGTCGCGATCCAGTGGGCCCAGAATCGTGCCCGTTGGTGTTGGCGTGTGCGTGGCCGCCGGCGTAATCTCCGGGCTCACGACGGGCGTCGGCGTAACGCAAAGCCGCTGGTCTTCCAGGCAGACCTCCTCCGAACCACAGGGGGAGCCAGGCGAGATGCATTGCCCCAGGTTTTCGTTGCATGCTTCGATTCCATCGCAGAACAGCCCGTTGTCGCAATTGCGGCTTTGGCCGCCTCCACAAAAGCCCCCGCTGCAAACCTCATCCACGATGCAGAAGGATCCCGTAGAGCACGGCGTACCGTCAGGTCGCTGGTTGGGGCACTGGCCGGTGCGCGGATCGCATTGTCCGACGTCATGGCAGCCGCCGCCGGTGGTCGAACAGTCCCGAGGGGTACCGACACACACGCTGCCGGTGCAGCGATCGTTGATCGTGCACAGATTGGCATCCGAGCACGGCGATCCGTCTGGGCGAGGATTCGGGCACAACCCGGTGGCGGGATCGCACGCGCCGACATCGTGGCAGCCGTCGGTGGTGGAGCAATCCTTGGGGGTTCCCACGCAAACGCTCGCCTCGCAGCGGTCGCCGGTGGTGCACAAGTTGGCGTCGGAACACGGTGTTCCATCGGCCCGCGGGTTCGGGCACAGCCCTGTTTCCGGGTTGCACTCTCCGGGGTCGTGGCAGCCATCCGCAGCCGAGCAGTCGATGGCGGTGCCCCGGCAGCGGCTTTGCACGCATTGGTCGTTGCGCGTGCAGAGATTCGCGTCATCGCAGGGCGATCCGTCCGGGCGCGGGTTGGGGCACAAACCTGTTTCGGGGTTGCACTCGCCTGCATCGTGGCAACCATCGGCAAGCGAGCAATCAATGGGCTCGCCGTGGCAGCGGCTGGCCCGGCAGCGGTCGTTTTCCGTGCAGAGATTGCCGTCCGAGCAGGGCGTGCCGTCGGGCCGGGGATTGGGGCACAGGCCGGTGGCGGGGTTACACGCTCCCGGATCGTGGCAGCCGTCGGTTCCGCTGCACTCCACGAGCCGGCCGCTGCAGGTACCGCTCGTGCAGCGGTCGTCTTCCGTACACAAATTGCCGTCGTCGCAGGTGGCGCCGTCCGGCTTCGGGGGGTTGGAGCACAGGCCCGTGGCCGGGTCGCACACGCCGATATCGTGGCAGGCACTCAGGGCTTCGCAGGTTTTCGGCGTGAATACGCAGAGACCGTCGTCGCCGCAGCGGTCCTCCGTGCACAAATTGCCGTCCCGGCAGTCCGCATCCGTACGGCAAGTCGGAAGCAGGTTCCCTTGCACGTACACGTCGGCATGCTCGTTTCCGTCTCCCGGCGTCAAGTTCGAGGCCAGCGACGCGTACGCGACAAACAAGGGCTGGCAGGAAACGGCAGGAGCCACGTCCAGCACGCCGGCGTTGGCTTGTTCGCCCTGGGCGTTCCGATCGACCAGGAAGGTTCGTTGTGCCAGAAGGTCGCGCACGAATAGGCTGGCGACTTGGTTGTAATCCTCCACGACCAAGTTGGTCGCCTCGCTCCCAAAGGCCACGAAGCGTCCGGAGCAGTCGATTGCCGGGGCGAACGAGGCGCCGTTACTGTCGCGGCCGAGAAAACTGACGCTGGCACGCCAAGTTTGGCGAGTGGAGCGGTCGTGAACGAACACATCCACCAGCCCGTTGCGATCGTCGGGCACGAGGTTGCTCGCAATGGACTTGAACGCGATAAAGCGGCCGTCTGCGCTCACGCTCGGCAAGATGCTGTCGCCGTTGCCGATTTCGCCGGTCGTGCTGCGGCTCACCAGCTCCACATTGCCGGTTGTGCGGTCGCACACGAACACGTCGAGTGCACCATTCGTGTCGCCTTCTACAAAGTTCGCCGCTGCGGAAACGAAGGCCACCACCCGGCCGTCTGCGCTGATCGCCGGCTGCGAGGAGGGGCCGTTGCCTTGCACTGCCCCACACGCTCGCTCCGTTGTTCCTTGCTCCCGATCGCGCACGAAGATGTCGGACACGCCATTGGTATCGCCGGCCACGAGGTTGCTGGCGAGCGACTGGAAGGCCACCCACCGCCCCGAAGCATCCATGCTGGGCGAGGTACTGGCTCCGTTAGCTTGCTCCCCGGTGTTGCTGAGGCTCACGCGTTCCGTGCGGCCGATGTCGCGCAGGCGCACGAAAACATCGCTAACCCCGTTTGTATCACTTGGGACCAGGTTGGTAGCCTCCGAGTCGAACGCCACTATGTTGCCATCGGCGCTGATGGCCGGGTTGTCTCCGCTCCGCTGGCTCGGGCCGTTTGCTTGTGCACCGCTGTCGCTCACGCTTGCCCGCTCCGTACGGCCGAGGGAGCGATCGCGCACGAACACGTCCCGCGTCTCGTTGGTATCGCCCGTGACCAAATCGGCCGCATCGGAAAAGAAGGCAACGAATCGCCCATCATGGCTGATCGCCGAACCCACACTGGCAGCATTCCCCGCACGCCCGTCGCGGTTGCGACTGACGAGCTCCGGCGACGTGCCGGCGAGCTGTGCGTGCGACGCCGAGATGTGCCACACCATTCCCAGGCAGATCGTCGTGACCGCGACCATCCCTGCAACCCGCGCGCCCCATCCAACCCATTCCTTTACCGAACCCATACGACCTCCGTCACCAAACTTCGCGTGCCCGCACATGGCGCAAAGTGCGCCGACCGTTTCGTGGCCGCCTCTTTATCGCAAACGGCACAAAATCCCAACACCGAAGTGGACGTGCGTGCTCAGGGCGTGCCGGTTCACCGTTGCGTCACTGTAGGGCAGGCGCCGACATCCTTGTAGAAGGGGGAGAGGCCGGCGAGCAGGGTGTGGGCCGAGCGGTGACCGGCCGCGAGCGGGAACAAGCCGAAACGTCAAGCGTGCCCGTGTCTCGTGCCTCGCGCCCGCCGGTTGTTTCGCGGGGCTTGCTTTGCGCCCGCGCCCTGCGAACGTGCACGGTTGCGCCGTCCGTCCGGCCGGGAGCGAAAGGAGGCACCATGGCAAAGCACACCAACCGCTTGGCGAAAGAAACCAGCCCGTACTTGCGGCAGCACGCGCACAATCCGGTGGACTGGTATCCCTGGGGACCCGAGGCATTCGAACGCGCGCGACAGGAAGACAAACCAATCCTGCTCAGCATCGGGTATTCCGCGTGCCATTGGTGTCACGTGATGGAGCGCGAGTCCTTCGAAGACCAAGAGACCGCGCGGCTGATGAACGAACTGTTCGTGAACATCAAGGTAGATCGGGAAGAGCGGCCGGACGTCGACCACATTTACATGACCGCCGTGCAGCTCCTCACCGGTCGCGGCGGCTGGCCACTGACGGTCTTTTTACTGCCCGATGGCCGTCCGTTTTATGGTGGCACGTACTTTCCACCGGAGGATCGCCATGGCTTGCCCGCATTCCGCCGGGTTTTGCTGGCGGTTGCACAAACGTACAAGGAGAAACGAGCAGACGTTCTCCAGACCGCCCAGCAACTGGTCGAGGCCTTGCGCCGCGTGGAAAGCCCGGATGCCAGTGGCGGCGGTAGAGATCGCTCGTTGCTGGATCATGCAGCGTCGCGGCTCGGCTCGCTCTACGATCCGCGGTACGGCGGGCTCGAGCCGGCGCCGAAGTTTCCCAATACTTCAGTGTTCGAGTTCTTTCTCGAGTATTTCATGTTGAGCGGCGACGTGCGTTACCGCGACATGGCCGTGCACACCTTGGAAAACATGGCTCGGGGCGGAATCTACGACCAGCTCGGCGGCGGATTTCACCGCTACTCGGTGGACGAGCGCTGGCTCGTGCCTCACTTCGAGAAGATGTTGTACGACAATGCCTTGCTGGTGCAGTTGTACTTGCATGCTTTTCAGGCCGTGGAACGCCCACTGTTCGCGCGGGTAGCACGCGAGACGTTGGAATACATGCTGCGGGAACTGCGGTCTCCGGAGGGTGGCTTTTATTCCGCGCAGGACGCCGACAGCGAGGGCGAGGAAGGGAAATTTTACGTTTGGACCCGTGAAGAAGTGATGAACCTCCTCGGTCCCGAGGTCGGGGAACTCGCCTGCCGCTACTGGGGCGTCAGCGAGGTCGGCAATTTCGAGCACGGGCGCAACGTGTTGCACGTCACCTTGGAGGTGGAACAACTGGCCAAGCTTTACGATCGGCCCGTGGATGAAGTCGCCCGCGCGCTCGAACGGGCCAAACGCGAGCTGTTTGCAGCGCGGTCTCGCCGCGTGCCGCCCCAGCGCGACGACAAAATCCTCACGGCGTGGAACGGGATGGCCGTGTCGGCTTTGGCCTTGGCGGCCGAGGTGTTCGAGGACGCGCGTTACGCCACCGCCGTGCGCGAGACCTTGGCTTTTGTCGAAGAGCGGCTGTGGCCGCCATCGGGCTTGCTGAGCACTTACGCCGAGGGTGTGGCCAAATACACGGCGCACCTGGACGACGTCGCTTTTCTCCTCACTGCCTACCTCGATGCATTCGAGGCTTTGCAGGACGCCGGCTACCTCGTGCGTGCGCAAACGCTGGCCGACGAGCTACTGGAACATTTCTGGGATCACGAACGTGCGGGCTTTTTCTTCACGAGCGATCGTCACGAGCCTTTGATCGTTCGCAGTAAGCCGGCGTTCGATGGCTCTGTGCCTTCGGGAAACTCCATGGCGTGTCGCGCGTTGCTTCGCCTGGGCCACCTCACGGGCAAGGATGTGTACCAGCAGCGAGGGCGGGCGCTACTGGACGCCTATGCTGCAACCATGCGCGCGCAGCCTTCGGGCTTTGCCCACATGCTGAGTGCTGCGGCTTTCGATTTCGTGCAGCCGTGCGAGGTGGTGATCGTCGAAGCGCAAAGGAACCAGGGAGCCGCACTCACCCGCGCCGTGCGCCGGCGATACGTTCCATACCGCGTGCTCATCGTCGCATGGCCTGGCGATGGAAAAGAACATTTGCCGCTCGTGCAGAGGAAGTCTCCGCCCGCATCATCGGGGGCCGTCGCTTACGTGTGCAAGGGGTTGACTTGTTCAGCGCCGGTGGCGGAACCTGGAGATCTCGACGCTCTCCTGCCGCGCCCAGGCCAGCTTGTATAAGGCGAAACCTCCGTCGGCCGTCGATTCCCGGCTTTGACGTGAAACCGGTGCGGGGGCGGAGCTATCAGGCAAAATGGCGAGCAGCGAGCAGCAAGCGGCGAGCAGCGAGTGCCGGTTGGTGAGGGGGTAGGGTTGTCGGTGGGTCGTATGTCGGCAGTTCGCCGGCGACCGAAAAGACACGCGTGCCCGTGGAAAGCGGCCGTCACGGGCAGTTTCGCCACGCGAGCCTTATGGGAACGGCGGGGGAAGTCTGGGAGCGAGAGGGGACACCAAAGGTACAGGCACAGCTCGTGGGCGCAGGGTGTCCTCCACCTGGACAGCGACCTCGATGGGCTCGCCGCGGGTGTCCGCGAACATCACGTCGGTCTCGTCGGGCGCCGGAGTTTCTTGTTCGTCGCGCTGCCGGACAAACACGGCCCAATCCGCATCCGAGACCTCGCTCGGGGTGGCGGCGCGGCTTTGCAAGCGCTGGCGAATGATGTCCTCGGGACAAGTGCACCAAACGAACAGCACCGGAGCCCGATAACGCTCGGCCAGCGCTCGCAAGGAATCGCGCTGGTGGCGTTTGAGGAAGGTGGCGTCAATGATCGAGCCGGTGCCACGGTCGAAGGCGTACACCGCGCGCTTGTAGAGTTCGAAGTACGTCTTCTCCGTCAATTCGGGAGAATAAATGCCTTCGCGGTACGCGGCTGGGCTTTTCTGCGAGCAGGCCAGACCTGCAAGCTCCTTGCGCACGACGTCGGAGCGGAACCATTCGAAGCCGGTGCGTTCCGCCAGTAGGCTCGAGAGCGTGGATTTTCCCGTACCGCTGAGTCCGGCAACAGCGATCACAGCTCTCAGCGGCTCCCACGTGTACCGGTAAGCGAGGGTAAAGCGGCGTTTGGCAATCGCGCGAGCGCGGTTGCGCTCGGCTTCGGGCACGTCGGGTTCCAGGCTTTTCAGGCCCTCGACCTTGCCGCGCACGTATGCCCGGTAACACTTGTAAAAGGGTAGCAAGTGAGGAAAATCGTGGTCCTGCATCGCCGTGTTGTAAGCGACCAAGAAACGGTCGCGCAGGTCAGCCCGTCCGTAAAAGTCGAAGTCCACGGCCAGGAAGGCGACGTCCGAGACGATGTCGCAGCTTCGCAAGCGTTCGCTGAACTCGATACAGTCAATGATGGCAGGTGGATGAGTGGCGTAAACGTGGTCCGCATGAAGATCGCCGTGAACGTCGCGAATGCGGTCTTCGGCCTGGCGGCGGCGCAGCATGGTGTCGTGCCGGCGCAAGAAGGATTCGACGAACGACTGAATTTGGTCGTCGTCGTGGGGCAGGATTAGGTCGCCGCGCATGGGCTTGGTATCGGCGAAGTTTTCTTCCCAAGTGGCTGCCAATTCTTCGGGCGCGCCGAACCGTGCGATCGCAGGGCCCGTTGCCGCGCTGCGGTGGAAGAGCACAAGCACGCGGGTGATTTCATCGATGAGCTCCGGCGCGACGCGGTCGGCTTGGAGCAAGCAGTCGAGGCGCAAGTCGTCGGGGAGGTATTCCATCTCCACGGCATAGTCTTCGGGGTTTGCGGCACCGGCAAGTTCCGCGAGTGTGAAACCACTGCGCTCCCGAACGATAGCGACGACACGGCGGTAGACCCACGGGGCCAGCCTCCGATTGAGCCGGATTTCCTCCTCGCAAAACCGGCGGCGCAACTCACGGGTGGAAAAATCGAGAAAGCGGAAGCGAACGGGTTTCTTGATTTTGTACACGCGGGGTGGGGCGAGGACGACGTAGGAAATGTGGGTTTGTACCAGTCGGACCCACGCGGGGCGGTGGGGATAGAACGCAGGGTCCAGCATGGCGCGGAGAAATTCTGGGAGCCGCTCCTGTGCTTGCCCCTGTCGCACGGGTTGGTGTTCCACCTCGGATCGTTGCATGAGCCGTATCATGCCCCGTCGGTGACGGTTGCGCTAGCACCAGTTGCACGCAGCCATCCGGGCCGAAGGACCAGCAACCGTTGCAGCGCGTCGTTGCCGTGCTTTTATGGCCGCAATGCCTTGGTCGCGACACTTCGGAAAACAACAGATGTTCCTCGGCGTTGTCCTCGGGAGTGTGTTTTCGCTGGGCTTGGCCGCAGTGGCGGGAAGTACACTGGCGGAGGGACAGCGGTGGACGGAGGATGTCTTCTATCGCAAGCCACTTGGCCGCCCGTATATCGTCACTCCGGGGCGGGATTGGCAGCGAGCGAGCACGGTCATCGGCTCTCTGCGTTACTACCAAGCGCAAAAGGGGGATACCTTTCTCGACATCGCTCGGTACTACGACTTGGGAATCAACGAACTGGAGGATGCCAATCCGGGAATCGATCCGTGGCTTCCACCCGCGGGGAAACCCATTTTGTTGCCCACGCAGTGGGTACTGCCGGATGCAGAATACAAGGGCTTGGTGGTCAACATCCCAGAGATGCGGCTGTACTACTTTCGTTCGGCCGGCGCGGACTCTGTGGTGGTGACCACTTATCCGGTCGGTTTAGGGCGCGAAGACTGGAAGACGCCGGTAGGAAAGTTCACCGTGGTGGAAAAGACCGTCAACCCGAAGTGGGTGCTGCCCGAATCGATCAAGGAAGAGCACCGCCGCGACGGTCGCCCGGCGCCGGACTTTATCCCCGGAGGCCATCCCGACAATCCTCTCGGCAAATACCGCTTGCGGCTGAGTCTTCCCCTGTACGGAATTCACGGAACCAACATCCCCTGGGGTGTGGGGATGCAAGTCAGCCACGGTTGTGTGCGCTTATACCCCGAGGATATCGAACAACTGTTCCCCTTGGTGCCCGTGGGTACCCCGGGCGAGTTTGTGTATCAGCCGGTCAAGGTTGGAGTTCGAGACGGTCGGGTGTTCATCGAGGTGCACAAGGACATTTACGACCACACCCTTGCTCTGCATCGCGAGGCGCGGCGACTGATCGAGAAACGCGGACTCACGCATTTGGTGGACGCGGCAAAAGTGCGCGACGCGGTGCTTCGGCAAAACGGAGTGCCCGAAGACGTCACACGCGAAGACCTACGCATGGGCAGTCGGGTAGAGGCGCCGGGGTTCGTGCAACGGTGATGCTTGCACAGTTGCCGGTAGGTCCAGCGCCCCTTCACCCCCAAGGGCCAGCCGCGCAAAAACACAAGGAGCCGGCGGTGGGATCCGCCCGCCGGCCCAGTTCGCATTCGGCTTGACTGTGGAAGATGCGGCCGGCACTGTCGCTGACGACCACCACGCGACGCGTGGCGGGGAAGGTATTCGGCCGCGGAAACGAGTAGTAACCCCACACGCTGCATGGCGGGAGCGTGCTCAAACGGAGTCGCAAGACCTGGAGTTCGTCGAATAGCGCGCGGTTTTGCTGACGCAGTTCGGCGAGCTGCTGCTCTAAGCTATGGATGTGGGTGGAGTCTTCGTCTTGCGCGTTGGACAAGGCTTCGAGTTGCGCGAGCAATTTTTCGCTTTCCTCGCGCAAAGCAGCGTTTTCTTCGGAGAGGGAGCGCACCCGTTCATGGGCGCGGTCGCGAGCGGTGCGCGAGGCTTTGATGGCGCGCAGGATTTCCTTCAGGCCAACACCTTTTTCGCGTTTCGGCGCACCTGCGTTCGCCTCCCGCGGTGCCGCCGCTGTCGAGGTGCGGGCGAATACCTCGAATTGTCTCCGGGTTTGGACCCAAGAAGGGAAGCGGACGCCGTAAAGTTCCAGTTCGTAACTGCCGTCGCGGGGAAATACGTGGGCCGGCAGGCTGGCCGGGGATTTCTGGATTCCGAGGTCTACCGGGTCTCCACCGGTCGGGCGCAAGACGAGGCGCATCTGCTCCGGTCCTTCCCACTGAACTTCCACGGGCGGTTGGTAGACGCGCCCGCTAGTAGGGGTGAGCACCAGCGGGCGCACGGGCGCCAAGATGCTGGTGCGAAACAAGGTGTCTGCAGCGATTACCACGATCCCACAAAAGATGGCGGTGAGGAGAAGCCGAACGATGTGCACGCTGGCGAAAGTTTGGCACAAAAATGCCGACGGGTCCAACTTTGGGCCGTTTCCAGGTGGTCCTTGCCTTGCCCCTAAGACCCAATTCGGATACACGGACTGCGCCGATGATTCTCGACTTCTTGTTGGGGATGTTTTCTAACGATTTGGCCATCGATTTGGGCACGGCCAATACCCTGATCTACGTCAAGGGCGAAGGTATTGTCTGCAACGAGCCGTCTGTGGTGGCGGTGCAAAAGGATGCACGCGGGGGCCGGCGGGTGCTGGCTGTTGGCGCGGAGGCGAAAAAAATGTTGGGGCGCACGCCCGGATCCATCGTTGCGATACGCCCGCTCAAGGATGGGGTAATCGCCGATTTCGAGATTACCGAGGCGATGTTGCGCTACTTCATCCAAAAAATTCATAACCGCAAAGCCCTGGTGCGCCCCCGGATCATCATTTGCGTGCCGTTTGGGGTCACGGAGGTCGAAAAACGGGCCGTGCGCGAGTCGGCAGAGTCGGCCGGAGCGCGCGAGGTTTACTTGATCGAAGAACCGATGGCGGCGGCTATCGGTGCGGGGCTGCCGATCACCGAGCCGACCGGGAATATGATCGTGGACATTGGTGGCGGCACGACCGAAGTGGCGGTGATTTCGCTCAAGGGGGTGGTGTTCTCGAAGTCCATTCGGGTAGGCGGAGACAAGATGGACGAAGCCATCGTTCAGTACATCAAGCGCAAGTACAATTTACTGGTCGGTGAGCGAACGGCGGAATTGATCAAGATCACGATCGGCTCGGCCTACCCCGGCAACGAGATCCAGACCATGGAAATCAAGGGGCGGGACCTGGTTGCGGGTGTGCCGAAGACCGTGGAAGTTTCGGACGAAGAGATTCGCGACTCGCTCCTCGAACCCATCAATCAAATTGTGGACGCCGTCCGCATTGCGCTGGAACGTACCCCTCCGGAGCTCGCTTCGGACATCGTGGATCGGGGGATTACCCTGGCCGGAGGGGGCGCGTTGCTGCGCAACCTCGATGTGCTCTTGCGGGAGGAAACCGGCCTGCCCGTCATGTTGGCAGAAGATCCGCTCACGGCGGTCGTCATGGGGGCCGGCAAGGTTTTGGACGAGTTGTCGCTTCTCAAGGATGTGACGATCCAATAGGAAAAAGGGAGAATCGCGTCACGAACATCTGTCCCCGGTCGGGCAGGAAAGGAACCTCCACGCCATTGCGGGCGGGGAACGGCTGGTCGCGTCGGTGAGGGATTATGTGGGAATTCCTGCAGCGCAACCGCGTTGGGCTGACAGCGATGGCGTTGATGACGTTCTCGTTGTTGCTGCTGAGTTCGGGGCTGCGCAGCTATCGAAGCGACCCGCTGGGTTACGTCGTGTTGGAAGGGTTGCGACCGCTGCAGGGAGCGGTGGCCGCGGGCTGGGGGGCCGTGCGCGGCTTGTGGAACGGTTACGTGGATTTGCGCGGAGTGCGCGCAGAAAATGAACGACTTCGGCAACGCGTGGCGGAATTGGAACATCAAACCCTGCGCATAGCGGAGATTTTGCAGACCGATCGCCGGCTGGCGGAATTGCTCAAATTTCGGAACAATTTCATCGGCGATGCCCAAGCGGCGATGATCATTGGTCGCGATCCGTTCCCTTCCTTTGGCACTGTGACCATCAGCAAAGGCGCGGCAGACGGGATTCGCAAAGGCATGCCGGTGGTGTCGCCGCACGGTGTCGTCGGGCGCATTTTGGTGACCAGCATGCACTCCTCCAGAGTACTCCTGATCACCGACCACAACAGCGGGGTGGATGCACTCGTGCAACGCACACGTGCGCGCGGCATCGTCGAGGGCTCGTTGGACGGGCGCTGCTCCATGAAGTACTTGCGGCGCGAGGAAGACGTAGCCGTGGGAGACCGGATCATCACTTCCGGCCTCGATGGCATTTTCCCCAAGGGTTTGTTGATCGGAGAAGTCACGCACGTGACCCGTGGGACCCGAGGTTTGCTGCAAGTTGCCGAGGTGCGCCCGGCCGCGCCGCTCGAACGGCTCGAGGAAGTGCTAGTGCTCGGCTTGGGAGCGCGGTTGCGGGGCGAGACAGAAGAGTCGCGAGGGAATGAAAGGTTGCAAGCGCCGAGGTCGTGACGGTGCGGCGGGCGACCTTATTCGTTGCGTTCGCGGTGTTTGCGCTGGTCGTGCAAACCACGCTGGTGCCGTTGCTCACTGGCGCTCGGTTCACCATCGAGCTGGTGGTGATGTATGTTGTGTATCTCGGAATGCGACAGCATACAGCTTGGGCGGTAGTGGCGGCGTTTTTGCTCGGATACCTCGTCGATACGATTTCCGGAACACTCTATGGTTTGAACGCGTTCGCGATGACCGTGGTGTACATGGCGGTGTACTGGACCTCGCGGCACCTGTGGATGGACAATGTCGTGAGCCAGGTGTTCGTGGTCGCGCTGGCGGAAGCACTCAAACAAATAGTGGTCGGAGCCGTTCTCGCTTTGGCTTGGGGTATGGAAAACGGGTCCCGTTTGCTGGAAATCGGGGTGTGGACCACGGTTGCCACTGCGTTGGTGAGTCCGGCGATCTTCGCCGTCCTGGAGCGGGCGGACGAATTCGCCGCGCAAGAGGAAGATTGAAATGGCCTGGGTCACGCTGAAGCAGCGCGAAGCCCCGGCGTTGCTGCGCCGGCGGGTTCAGTGGCTCTTGGCTGCTACGGCCCTGGTCTTTTTGCCGGTCGTGGCGCGATTGTGGTACCTGCAGGTGCTGCACGGGGAAGAAATGCGGCTTCTCGCAGAGAACAACCGCATCCGTCTCCATCGCGTGCAGGCGACCAGGGGCACTGTCGTGGACCGTTACGGTCGGGTGGTGATTGACAGTCGCCCGTCGTTCGATGCCGTTTTCGTTCCCGAAGACGCTGAGGACGTGGCAGCGACGGTCGAGAACTTGGCTACCTTGCTGGGCTTGAACTCGGCGGAGCTGCGCGCCCTGGTCGGAAAAAAAGGCCGTCGCCCGTTTCAAGAAACCGTGGTTAAGCGGGACCTGAGTTTCGAGGAAGTCGCGGCGGTAGAAACGCATCAATGGGATCTCCCAGGGGTGAGCCTGCAGATTACGCCGCGGCGGAGCTACCCCCACGGCCCCCTTCTGGCGCACTTGACTGGGTACGTCGGCGAAGTCGGCCCCGACGAGCTCAAGCAAAACGACACGTATCGCATGGGCGATATGATCGGAAAAAGCGGCTTGGAGCGCGGTTGGGAGCATTATCTTCGCGGTATCGACGGCGGCCAACAGGTCGAGGTGGATTCCCTGGGAAGGCGGCTGCGGGTGCTGAACGAAGTTGCCGAGGTGCCGGGGCATACAGTGAAGCTCACCATCGACCTCGATTTGCAACAGGCGGCTCACCGTGCGTTGGGGGATCGTGACGGTAGCGTCGTCGTGATCGATCCACGGAACGGAGAAATTCTTGCCATGGTGAGTCACCCAAGTTTCGATCCCAACGTGTTTGCGCGCGGCATCCGGTCGGCGGAATGGCGGGCACTGATCACGGACCGCTCGCGGCCTTTGATGAATCGTGCCATCCAGGGGCAGTACCCTCCGGGCTCGACGTTCAAGTTTATCGTGGCTGCCGCAGCGCTGGAGGAAGGAGTGATCAATCCGTTTACGCGGGTGTTTTGTCCCGGAGGGATGGCCTTCGGCAACCATTACTTTCGCTGCTGGCGCAAAGGAGGCCATGGTAGTGTCAATGTGCACGAAGCCTTGGTGCAGTCGTGCGATACATTCTTTTACCAGGTGGCGCAGCGACTCGGGGTCGATGTGATCGCGGCGTATGCGCGTAAGTTCGGCCTGGGCGCCCCTACGGGGGTCGCTCTGGAACATGAAAAAGGGGGCACCATCCCCGACGCAGGATGGAAGCTCCGGCGCTTCCGGCAGCCGTGGTATGCAGGGGAAACGCTGTCGGTAGCCATCGGGCAGGGGTACGTCACCGCCACGCCATTGCAAATGGCAAATGCCGTAGGGATGCTTGCGACCGGCCGGCGCTTCCGCCCGCATTTCGTGCTGCAAGTGGAAAGCCCCGAAGGTGAAGTCGTGGCGCGAGAGGAGCCGGAAGAAGTGGCACGGCTCGACGTGCGCGCCACCACTCTCAAACAAATTCGCGATGCGTTGCGAGACGTGGTGGAAACCGACCGAGGAACCGGGAAAAAGGCTCGGCTTCGGGGAATTGCGGTTGCAGGAAAAACCGGCACCGCGCAAGTGGTCAAATTGGGAAAGGATCGCTCCAGGCCGGATCGGCTTCCCCGACACCAGCGCGATCATGCCTGGTTCGTCGCCTACGCGCCGGCAGACGATCCGGAAGTGGCCGTCGCGGCCATTGTCGAGCACGCTGACGGCGGCGGAGGTCAAGTGGCCGCTCCGCTCGTGCGGGATGTGCTGAGTGCGTATTTCGCCCTCGCGCAAGAGCGCCAGCAGAGGAATTATGCTCAAGATCGATCGGCGGTTGATCGCGCACTTTGACTGGCCGTTGTTGCTGGCGGTGTTGTTGCTGCTGGCGGTGGGCTTGGTGACCGTGCTGAGCGCGACGCACACGGAAGAGAAGTTGGTGAGCGGCTTGTTTTGGCGGCAACTTTCTTGGGTGGCCCTGGGGCTGGTGGCTCTCTGCGCTGTGCTGCCGTTCGATTACCATGTTTTGAAACGTTGGGGGTGGGTGTTTTACGTCTTCACCCTGATTCTACTGATCCTGGTGGTGTTCGTCGGTACGATCGCGGGCGGAGCTCGCCGTTGGATCAGCGTTGCGGGCTTCTCCATGCAGCCTTCGGAATTCGCCAAGCTTGCCGTGATCATCATGACGGCAAGCTTCCTCCATCACCGCGTGAGCGAGGATCGCCTCCATTGGCGGCCCGCGCTGGTGGCGTTGGGCATCGCGGCGTTACCGGCCGCACTCATCCTGAAACAGCCCGACTTGGGAACAGCGATGGTGGTGCTGAGTGTGGGGGTGCTGCTGCTGCTCGTTGCCGGGCTTTCGCTCCGCTGGGTGGCCGCAGCCATTTTGATCGCAGTCCCCGTGTTTCCTTACGTGTGGCAGCACCTCAAGCCGTATCAACAGCGGCGACTACTGATGTTCTTGGATCCCGAACGCGATCCGCTCGGCAATGGATACCACATCATTCAGTCGAAGATTGCCATCGGATCCGGGATGTGGGGCGGGAAAGGCTTATTCCGCGGGACCCAATACCGACTGAATTTTCTGCCCGAACAGCATACCGATTTCATCTTTTCAGTGTTCGCGGAGGAGTGGGGATTCGTCGGGGCATGCGTTTTGCTCGGGTTGTACCTGTTTCTACTGTATCGCTGCTGGGTGGCCATCCACCGCGCCCGCGACGCGTTCGGCGTATTGCTGGCGTTTGGAGTGACCACGATGATTTTTCTCCAGGTGCTCGTCAACGTGATGATGGCCGCAGGAGCGCTGCCTGTGGTGGGCGTGACGCTCCCGTTTTTGAGTTACGGTGGTTCCTCGCTGCTTGCGTGTATGATGGGGATCGGCCTGCTGCTGAACATCAGCATGCGCCGATTCACCTTTTGAGCAGCGTTACCCCGCCTCGCCGGAAGGGCCGAGTCGTTTCCAAACGAGATAGGCATCGGCGATGCGGCTCAGCCGGCGAATCGCCAGGATTGCAAACTCGGGGCCTAAGTCGATGACGTGGGCGGGGTCATAACGATGCACCAGTGCACGAAAGGCTTCTTCCACTGCCGCTGGGGAGGCATCCGGAGGCAGCCCGAGTACTGCTAGCGCCTGCAGGGCTTCGGGGCTCAAACCATCGCCAGCTCGTGGCGAGGCCGTGCGCGGCGCAGCCGGTTCCGACCCCGGCGGTGCCGGCTCCTGCACTTCTACGGGTACGCGGACAGCGCGGGCCGCGGCTGGCGCGCCCTCGGCCTTGGCGCGAGTCCGCGTTGGTGCCTCGAGATCCCAGCGTGTTGCCAGCCGGTCCAGCAGTGCAGCTTCGTTTTCGTTGAGCTCTCCATCTGCAGCTGCCAATTCGGTTAAGACTTCGAACACTACCGCTCGTGCCCGGGGAGAAAGCTGTGCAACCGTAACGATGGCCGGCTCGAGCTCGAGCAAGCCTTCACGCGTGCGCTCCAACTCTGCAAGAAGCCGCTGGCGCATCGGGCCGAGACCGAGATGATCGAGCACCTCGGCGGAAGCGAGTTCGGCGGCACTCACGCGCCCATCGGCAACGATGACGCCGCCTGCTAAGCGCGCCAAGGCTGTGGCTGGATCGAGAGTGGGTTCCATCGTGTCACCTCCGCCTGCCTTATGGCAGGGCCGGTAGAACTCGGCAACGAGCTCGTTATTCAAGACCTTGCGCAGACCTTTGTGGCAGTGCGGTCGCAGAGCGCGAAGTTGGAGTTGGCCGGATTGCCACTGGCCTCGGAGAAGATAACCTTGCCCGGGGGACACCCTCATCAGGTGCTCGGCGAGATCTGCGGCGGCCAACATTCAATTGAGTGAGGCTGCGCCTGCGGTTATTGCTGCAACGGACATGGCACGGATTACTGCAGAGCAGCTCATCCAGCAGTTGCAGACAACGGTGCAGCAGCTTGCCGAAGACCAAGCGAGCATCGCGGACTTGAAAATTGCCGCTGGCGCGTTGCGCGAGATGCGCGAGGGTTTCAAGCTGTTCGCTCCGTACCGGCACATCAAGAAGGTCAGCACCTTTGGTTCCGCCCGCGTGCAGGAGGGTGATCCCGTGTTTCGTTTGGCGGAGGAATTCGCACGGCGCATTGCGGACCACGGCTTCATGGTGATTACCGGCGCCGGTGGCGGCATTATGGAAGCCTGCCAGCGCGGTGCCGGGCGCGAGCGTAGTTTCGGAGTGAATATCCGGCTACCGCACGAGCAGCAGGCAAACTCCATCATCAGTGGCGACCCGAAACTCATGTCGTTTCGCTACTTCTTCACGCGCAAACTCTTTTTTCTCAAAGAAGCCGATGCGGTCGTGCTCTTTCCTGGCGGGTTTGGGACGCATGACGAAGCCTTTGAAACCTTGACTCTACTGCAAACGGGAAAAACGCGTCCGGTTCCGCTCGTGTTCCTCGATCGCCCGGGCGGAACGTACTGGACCACGTGGCGACGCTACGTCGAGGATCACATGTTGCGGCGGGGCATGATCGACCGGACGGACTTTTGCCTCTTCCGCGTCACCGACAACGTGGACGAGGCGATCCACGAAATCCTGAACTTCTACACCGTGTATCACTCGATCCGCTACGTGCGAGAGCTGTTGGCGATTCGGCTGCAACGGCCCCTGCCCGATGCCTACGTGGCCGAGCTGAACGAGAAGTTTGCCGACATCGTGGTGCGGGGCCGGATGGAACAACGGGGACCGCTGCCGGCCGAGCAAGACGAACCGGATCTGGCTTCGCTCCCCAGGTTAGTCTTGCAGTTCGACCGCTTGCACTACGGGCGCTTGCGTGAATTGATCGACGCCATCAACGCAGCACCACAATCGTAAGTCGGAGGAGGTCGATCCCGCCATGCCGCAGTTGGTTCCTCAAGGGCGTTTTTTCGAGGATTTCACCGTCGGGGAGGTGATCCAGCATTGGCCTGGCCGGACCATTCGGGACTTCGACGATACTTGGTTCACCTTGCTGACGATGAACACCAACCCGCTGCATTTTGACGAACATTTCGCCAGCCAGTCTCAGCACGGACGGTGCTTGGTCAACGGGACACTGGTGTTTGCTATCACCGTGGGTATGAGTGTGCGGGACATTAGTCAGACGGCGATCGCCAACTTGGAGTACGAGTCGATTCGGCATCTCGCCCCCACCTTTCACGGCGACACCATCTATGCGGAGAGCGAGATCCTCGATAAAACCGAGTCGCGCTCGAAACCCGACCGGGGCGTGATTTACGTCGAAACGCGTGCCCGCAATCAACGTGGCGAAATTGTTCTGACGCTGCGGCGCCGCGTGCTGCTGCCCAAGCGCCCGCGCTCGAATCCTTGACCTCCCTCTGCAACTAGCCGCAGGCAACGATCACCGCTCCGCACTCTGCTGCGACTTTGGGCAATTGCCGCGGGAAGCAGCAACATTCCGCGCACCCAAAGCGTGGGCCCGCATATCGGCTGGCCGCCCGTGTTGGCGCGGCGCGATGCATCGAATGGCACCGGCATTGCTGTTGCCTGCAGCAACCCTGGAAAGGGAAAATCGAACGAGGGGAGGTCGTAACACATGAGGAAGCGATGGAAAGCAGTTGTACATCGAACACTGGTGTTCGCTGCCGCTTGCACGGTGGGCTGGGGTGCTGCCCGTGTGCAAGCCGATGGCAAGGAGGCCGAGTTGGAGAAACGGGTCCGGGCGCTCGAACAGCGGCTTCAGGCCCGGGAACAAGCGGGGCAGGAGCGAGGATTGAGTCAGAGAGTGAGTCAGCTCGAGCAAGAAATGCGCGGGGTGCGCGAACGCGTCAGCTCCTCGCTGGGCCTGGACATCCATGGCTTCGTGGCCGGCAGTTACAATTACAACCTAAACAGCCCGGACTCGCGGGTGAACGGCCTGGCGGTGTTCCATCCCGATGCCAATTCCTTTCAGCTCGATCAGTTCAACCTGTACCTCGGCCGGCACAAGGAAGACGAACCAGTGGGCTTCGTGGTCAACCTCGACTTCGGTAAGGTCGCCGAAGTGGTGGGCGGCGTGACCAACTGGAGCAACGGCAGCGACGTGGAGCGCCGCAACTCTGTGGAACTGCGGGAGGCTTACCTCACTTACAAGTTGCCGCTGGATCTCGACATGACGATCACCGCCGGAAAGTTCGTGACCAAACACGGCGCCGAAATTATCGAGAATTGGGACAACCACAATTACAACATCAGCCGCTCGTTCAATTTCGGCTTTGGGATCCCGTTCACACACACGGGGGTGATGACGACCACGAAGTTCAACGATGTCGTCGCGCTCGACCTCGGGATCGTCAATGGTTGGGACAACGTCGTCGATAACAACGACGGCAAGAGTGTGCACGGAGGTGTGAGCCTGACGCCGAGCGAGCTGTTCAATGTTTACGTATCCGGCATTTACGGGCCCGAGCAAAACAACAATGGCCACTCCCGCCGCGCTTTGACGACACTGGTCGCCACGCTCCAGCCACACGAGCAGATTACCCTCGTGGGCGAGCTGACCTACGGGAGCGAGGAAGACGCCAAGTTTTCCGACCCCGCAGAAACCGCGGAATGGTACGGGGGGGCGGGGTACCTCGTTGCCCAACTGACCGAGGATTTACAGTTCGTTCTGCGAGGCGAGGTGTTCGACGACACCGATGGGGCCCGTTTTGCCCTCGCCAATGTGCCTAATGGCGCGACCGTGTGGGCGGTAACGCCGACGTTCGCCTACCGCTTGACCGAAGGTTTGCTGTGGCGCGCCGAATACCGGCACGACAACGCCAGCGCGAAAATTTTCGACCACGATGGGAACTTGAACAGCGGGCAGGACCAAATTCTCACGCAACTCATTTATTCGTTCTGAGCGTTGCCGGGCCAGGGAGGAAACCGGAATGAAAAAGATCGAGGCCATCATCAAACCGTTCAAGCTCGACGAAGTCAAAGAGGCGCTCGCGCGCGAGGGTGTGCAGGGTATGACCGTGAGCGAGGTCAAGGGCTTCGGTCGGCAAAAAGGGCACACCGAGCTGTACCGAGGCGCCGAATACGTCGTGGATTTTCTTCCCAAGATCAAGATCGAGATCTTGGTGAGCGACGAAAAGGCGGCAGCCTGCGTGAGCCTGATCGAGCAAACGGCCAAGACCGGTCGGATCGGCGACGGCAAAATTTTCGTCCTCCCGGTGGAGGAAGTCGTTCGCATTCGCACCGGCGAGCGCGGACCGGATGCGATTTGAAATCGCAAGGAGACGATCATGAGGACAAGACTGTGGGAAAAGAGGAGCATCGTTTCGTTGGGCGTCGCGGTCATGTTGTTCGCATGTACCGCGGGTGCTGAAGAGACAAATCCATTCGCCGACCCGAAGGTCATGATGGACACGATGTGGACGCTGGTGACCGCCATGTTGGTGTTCTTCATGAACCTCGGCTTTGCGATGGTGGAGAGTGGCCTGTGCCGAGCCAAGAACACCGTGAACATCCTGGCAAAAAACTTTATCGTGTTCGGAGTTTCGTCCCTCGCCTTCCTCGCTCTCGGGTGGGGATTGATGTTCGGCAACGGCAACAGTTTCGTCGGGACGGAAGGGTTGTGGTTCTTGAGCGGCCCGGACAATAGCCCAGCGACGGGCGACGCCTACCAGGGCGCGTATCAGGCGATTTCGTGGGCGACGGTACCCTTGCTGGCAAAGTTCTTCTTCCAGCTCGTTTTCGCGGGAACCGCGGCGACGATCGTTTCCGGTGCGGTAGCCGAGCGAATCAAATTTCTTTCGTTTGTCGTGTTCTCGTTCGTCATGGTCGGGTTGCTCTATCCCGTCACGGGGCACTGGATCTGGGGCGGTGGTTGGCTGGCCAGCTACGGCATGTGGGACTTTGCGGGCTCGACGGTAGTTCACTCCGTCGGCGGCTGGGCGGCGTTGGCTGGCGTATTGTTGTTGGGGCCGCGCCTGGGCAAGTACGGTCGCGACGGCCGGGTGCATCCGATCCCGGGTCACAATATGACCTCCGCTACCATTGGAGTTTTCGTGCTCTGGCTCGGATGGTTCGGATTCAATCCGGGAAGCACGATGGCGCTCGATGCCAAGGCAATTTCCCACATTGCGGTAACGACCAACACTGCCGCCGCGGCCGCCTCGATGAGCGCGCTGCTCACCGCGATGCTGTTACTGGGAAAGCCGGATTTGTCGATGATCCTCAACGGTTGCTTGGCGGGACTCGTGGCGATCACCGCACCGTGCGCGTGGGTGAGCGTCGGGAGTTCGTTGATCATCGGGCTCATCGCCGGCGTGCTCGTGGTGGTTTCCGTCCTCGCGTTCGATCGTTGGGGCATTGACGACCCGGTCGGAGCGCTCTCCGTTCACCTGGTTTGCGGAGTGTTTGGAACCCTTGCCGTGGGCCTGTTTGCAGACTCCAGCGTTGCGCCCGTGACTGGGCCAGCCAACGGGTTGTTCTTTGGCGGCGGATTTGGCCAACTGTGGGCACAGTTCGTTGGGGTAGTGGCCGTCGGTGCATACACATTGGGCTTGTCGCTGGTCGCGTGGGCGATCATCAAGGCAGTCATGGGCTTGCGCGTGCCGGAACAGGAAGAGATCGAGGGGCTCGACTTGGTCGAGCATGGCATCACGGCGTACCCGGACTTCCAGCTCACGAATGTGGGGAGTGGTCTCGTGAGTGGGGGTGGGCCTAGGCGAGGGGCTGGGCAGCCGGCTTGGAGTATGGCGGCCGCACCTGCGGAAAGTGCCTGAGGTTCCACCTCGCCTTCGTTGAGCCTGGGACTACTGGCCGGGCCGCGCTCTCAACCGGAGCGCGGCCCGGTTCGCTTTCAAGCCAGAGTTCGAAATTATGGTTGATTGACAGCTTGACGAATTTTCTGGTAAAAATTGGAACCATTGTGGTGAACAAAGTCATTTTGATCGGGAACTTGGGTCGCGATCCTGAAGTTCGCTTCACCCCGAATGGCCAGGCCGTAGCCCGTTTTTCCGTCGCCACGACGGAAAAATGGAGGGACCAACAGGGGCAACTTCAGGAGCGCACGGAATGGCACAATGTGGTGGTGTGGGGCAAGCAAGCCGAGGCGTGCGGGCAGTACTTGGCGAAGGGGCGGCAAGTGTACGTGGAGGGGCGGCTGCAAACGCGCTCCTACGACGACAAGGACGGCGTCAAGCGCCAGATCACCGAGGTGATTGCCCAAACCGTGCGCTTTCTTGGCGGAGCTGGCGGGCGGGCCGCGGCAGAGGCTGCCCCTCTCGTGCCCGCAGGGGAAGGGCCTACGGTCCCTCCGGAAGAGGACGAGATTCCGTTCTGACCCAACGAGCGGCACTTCGTTTGGGGTTGCCTCGGGTTTTGTCCCGCAGGAGAGGTTGAATGAAGGTCGCGGCGCGGCGCCGACAGGCAGGTGCCTGGTTGTACGGGGCATTTTTGGTCGGCGTGGTTGTATGCATGAGTGCGGGGACGAGTTTGGCCGCTCGCTACGAGCTGGGGCCGGGGAGTTCGCTGACGATCGCATGCCCGAAGTGTTCTTCACCCTGGAGCCGGACGGAGCGTTTACAGGGAAGTCTCGAAGTGTCGTCGCTGATGGGAGCGGAGACAGCGGGCGTGGTTGCCATCTCCTCGGTTGTGTTGCGGGGCGAGCGAGTGACTATTACGGGCCAGGGTTTTTGGCAACGGTTAGGACTGCAGCGCCACGCTATGGTGTTGCAGGCCACGGTGAATGGCGAGTCCATACGGTTCACGAGCGGCCGGAGACAGCGGATGGTACGGCCCGAAGGAGGGGGCGACGCGGCGGCCCCAACAGAGTTTTCCATCGTCTTGTCCTCGGGCGCGGTGGGCGACCGAACGTACGTGTTGGTGGTGTTTGCGAAGTTAGTTGCGGCGGGCGTGCCTGATCTCGATGGCGACGGGGTGGCGGACGGGCAGGATAACTGCCTGCATGCGCCGAACCCGGATCAAGGGGACGCTGACGGTGACGGTATCGGAGACGCTTGCGATCTCTGTGGCGGCTCTCCTTCTGGAGCGGAAGTGGGCCCGAGTGGGTGCACGTTGGACCAAAGTTGCCCGTGTGCCGGACCTCGCGAGGGAGTTACCTGGTCGTCATTCGGCGAGTACGGGCGTTGCGTGGCTCGCGCGCTGCGCCAGATGCAGCGTTCTGGCATGTTGACGCCCGAAGAAGCTCGGGCGCGGCTCAAGCGCGCTTTGCGGTCCGGGTGTGGTCGGGTTGTTGTTGCTCGTCTGCACGTAGGGTGAGTGCGCGTTCGCGGGGTTTAGCGGCGTCCCCCGGCGTAACCGGAAGTTGCGCGAGCAGCCGACTCGGTTGCCTGTGTGAGGTAAGCGAAGATGGCCGGGGGGTCGAGCTTTTCGTACGCGTACCAGAAAGCCAGGCCACAAATGATTCCCCAGATAAATTGCCGCATGAACGAGCAACCTCGCGCCTTCATCATGTACCGACTCGGTGGCCTCCAGTCAAAGGGAAATATCCGCGGTGGAGCTCGCCACGAGCCACTCCCTCATTGGAGGATTTGGATGCATAACGGCGGGCGCTAAAAGCCGTAGCTGCCCCCGGGAAGCGCTTGCATCCACGCAGCTTACTTGACACGAGATTGGTTTTCGGACCACATAAGGCTGTTTCTCGTTCGGCCGCCGTGGAGTAGCCGTTGGAATTGACCCTCGGATTTAGCGGCCGAGCGGGGTTTGTTTGACGTGGTCGGACAGTACAGGCCAGGTTACGATCCAATTTTCGCAAGGAGGTAGAGATGGCACGTCTTCTCGAAGGAAAGGTAGCGATTATCACTGGCTCTGGGCGCGGAATCGGGCGGGAGGAAGCGCTGCTGATGGCCAAACTAGGGGCCAAAATCGTGGTGAACGATTTAGGTGCACACTTTGACGGTAGCGGCCAGCCAACCGATACCCCGGCTCAGCAGGTTGTATCCGAGATCAAAGCCATGGGCGGAGACGCGGTGGCTAACGGTGAAAACGTGGCCGATTTCAAAGGTGCGAAGCGCATGATCGAGTGCGCCTTGGATCACTTCGGAAAGCTCAACATCGTCGTGAATAACGCCGGTATTTTGCGCGATCGCATGATTTTCAACATGTCGGAGGAGGACTGGGACTCAGTCATTGCGGTCCACCTCAAAGGCTCGTTCAACATGGCTCGCCATGCTTGTGAGTATTGGCGCGAGGAGCACAAGAAGGGCAACATTCTCAACGGGCGCCTCATTAATACCTCTTCCGATGCCGGGTTGTTGGGCAACGTCGGGCAGTCAAATTACGGTTCCGCGAAAGCGGCGGTTGCGGCGATGGCGATCATCGTGGACAAAGAAATGCAGAAATATGGTGTGACCGCCAACGCTATTGCCCCCATTGCTCGTACGCGGCTTACGGTGGATGCCACTCCATCCACGGCAGCCATCATGGGCCAGCAACCGAAAGAGGGTGAATTCGACCCCTTTTCTCCCGCACATGTGGCGCCTTTGGTTGCTTGGTTGGCGAGCGATGACGCTGCCGATGTTCATGGCGAGGTGTTTCGCGTCGGCGCTGGAACGGTTTGGCTGATGAAAGGGTGGCACACGGTCGGCCAGGTTTCCAAACGCGCCGTCTGGGACGCGGCGGAACTCGGCCAAGCATTGAAGGCAGAGCTGGCTAAAGGCTTGACGGCCAAAGAGGATATGGGCCGCATCTTGGCCTCGGTGCTGCAAGGCTGAGTCGAGCACATCTCGATTCACGATCTCTGTCGAGTCAGCGGCGGTGGCCGGACCGAAGCACCGCCGCTGGCGCCAGGAGCGTATGGACCGGCGGCGAACCATCTTACTTGTGTGTCACGCCAACACCTGCCGCAGCGTGATTGCTGCGGAGCTTCTCAAGCGAGAGCTCGCCCGCGTTGGCCTGGACAAACGCTGGGAGGTGCTTTCGGGGGGCATTGCCCCGTACGCGCGAGACGGAGCGTTGGTGTCGCTCGATGCGCGTCTCGTGTTGCGGGAGGAGGGCATCGAAATTCCTGCGGACGCCGTGTCCACCGATCTCAAACGCCATCGCGAACTCGTTGCCCGGGCAGATCTAGTCTTGGCTATGACGCGCGCGCAGCTCGAAATGCTTCGGGAGCATTTCCCCGAGTCGCATGGCAAACCCGCCTTTACGTGGAGGGATTTTGGCGGGCTCACTGGGGACGTCGAAGACCCATTTAACGGTGGAACGCTCGCCTACCACGAATGTCGCACTGCCATTAAGGCATGCCTCGATCCGATCGTGCGTCGCCTCGCAAGCGATGAGCTTGCCCTTGCGGGAACGTTGCCCTGAGCTCGACAACAGAGGCGGGTGGAAAATCTCCCGAGCGGGTAAAGCTAGGCCGTCACCGACCGCTGCAGTGGGCTCGAGGCAAAAGCGGCTACAGGCTTGTGCTTGGATGGCCAATTCAACGCTGGGTTCCGCTTGCCGAAGCAGCGAAGGATGGGCGCGGAAGAAAAAAGGGTGGCAAGCGGGGTCAGCTTCCCATAAAACCGCTTCCGGGTTTCCACTAGGCTGGCAACGAAGGGAATACTGAGTATGAGTTTGGGGATTTCCGAGCGGATTGGTGCTTGGGTGGCCGATTTGCAATTGCAAGACGTGCCCAGGAGAGTGCTCGAGGAGCTGAAAAACCAGGTGTTGAGCTGCATCGCGGCGATGCATGCCGGGCACTTTTCCGAACCCGGCCGCGTCGTGAGTCGAGCCGTGCGGCAGTGGTCCGGAGGAAAAGACGCAACCTTGATCCCTTCAGGGGAGCGTACCTCTCTGCATAACGCGTTGTACGGGAATGCGGCCCTGAGCATGGCTTTAGACTACGACGACTACCTTTTCGCCGCGCATACCGGCCACTCGGCCGTTGTGGGTTCGCTTGCCGTTGCAGAGGCACACAACAAATCGGGATCGGAGCTGTTGGCCGCGCAGTTAGTGGCCAATGAAATTGGCGGCCGGCTCGGTGCCGTCGCCTTAGGCGGACCCTTGAATGGTCAAATGTGCACCTTCGTGCATCTGGCTGGCGGCGCGGCATTGGCCGCGCGGTTGCTCGAACTCGATGCGCCGAAGACCGCGGCTGCCTTGAACATTGCCGTGGCTCAGCCGCCCCATCCTGTGCGGGCTGGCTTTTTCGGGTCGGAGGCCAAGGCCATCCTGGCGTCGCAGACGCTGACCGCTGGGGTGCAGGCGGCTCAGTTAGCCGCCCAAGGCATGCGAGTGGTGGCCGACGCCTGGGAGGGTGAAGATGGGGTTGCGAAACTCTTTGCGGTCCACCCTCTCGGCGAGGCGTTTCGAAACCTTGGCGATGTTTGGGTGTCGGACACTTTGTCTTACAAGACCTATCCCGGCTGCGCTTATCTCTCGGCCATCATTGACTGTGTGCTCTCCTTGCAGCGCCAACATCACATTGACGGCCGCAAGGTGCGCGCGGTGGACATTGCAGCCAATCCTTTGACCCTGGGGATGGAGGCGTGGAGTGCGCCCTATCTTCGAGGCCCGGAGAGCCTGCCGGTCACGCTCAACTTTTCCGTCGCGTACAGTGTCGCCGCAGCGCTGTTGGATAAAGAACTGAGCCCACGGCAGTTCTTACCGGAACGCATCAAGGACCCCGCCACCTGGGATTTGGCCGGACGTGTGCGGCTGGTGTCGGACGAGGCCATGACACAAAAGCTGCAGGAGACGGCCTTGGTGCGGCTGGAACCATCAGGTCGCCCTGGTACCGGCATGCGCATCGATTGGGGAGCACGCCAGCTCAATACCCACAAGATGAGCTTTGGAGCACGGGTGCGCATCGAGCTGGAGTCGGGCCGAACGTACGAGGCCGAGCAAGAAGTGCCCTTTGGGGCTTTCGGGCGCACGTTCGATGACCGGCGCAAGCAAGTGGAAGACAAATTCCGCCGCGAGACGCGCTACACCTTGCGCAAGGAGCGAATGGAACGTGCCATTGACATGATCTTTCACTTGGAAGACCTGAATGCTGCACAGGTGCGCGAACTCGTCCGCCTGTGCTGCTCCGAGAAGTCGTGAGCACCGGCGACTTGGCCGCCCCTTTGCACAGTTCCTTGTCGTGCTGGCAAGTGCGGGAGCCCAAGGCGCAGCGCGCCCTATCCCGAGGAGTGTTCTTGGGACGGCACGGTGGAGCGAGCATGGGAGAGTTTGCCACCCTCAATTTGTCCGCCTCCGTTGGTGACCACCCGAGCGCGGTTGCAGAGAACTGGGCGCGGGTGCAGCGTGCCTTTCCCGAAGTGCAGCTTTGGCTTCGCATGCGGCAGGTGCACGGCACCGCGGTGCGGGTGGTCGACCATGTCCCCTCGGGCGAGCCGCCGGAGTGCGATGGCCTCGTAACCAACATGCACGGCGCCGCGGTGTGCGTGCTTACGGCCGATTGTGTGCCGATCTTATTGGCCTCCAGCGATGGGGCGCTTGTGGCTGCGGTGCATGCTGGGTGGCGAGGGACCGCCGGTCGCGTGGCGGCAGAGGCTGTGCGCGCGATGGTCGAAAATTTCGATGTTCCTGCGACGCAGTTGTGGGCAGCGTTAGGTCCCTCGATCGGAGCTTGCTGCTACGAGGTGGGAGACGAGGTCGCTGCGTTGGTTGCCGCTGCGGGCTTGGGCAAGGCGTTGATCCGAGGACGGCGCGGGCGTTGCCACTTAAATTTGCGCCTGGCCAATCGCGTCACGTTGCACGAAGCCGGCGTTCCGCCTGAGCAAATCTTCGATGTGGGCGGGTGCACGGCCTGCTCGACGCAAATGTTCTTCTCGCACCGGGGTCAGAAAGGTCGGGCGGGCCGGCAGCTCTCCTTTATCGTTTGCGCTCGCAATCCGCTTCAACTTCACGCCGTGAACGGGTAGAGTGGTATGCTGCGATAAGGAGGTCACGACAATGAAACGCTGGATGCATCGCCTCTTGGTCGGCGCCGTGCTGGTTTGCATGACGGCCGCGACCGCACGAGCAAATTCGGACGACGACTTTGACGAGACTCAAACCCATCCCCTACGGGTTGCGGCATACCTCGTTCACCCGGTCGGTTTTGCTCTCGAGTGGGTGATTTTTCGGCCCTTTCATTACATCGTCTCCCGGCCCGGCCTCGACAAGGTGTTCGGCCACCGGCCTCACGGCGAGAACCGCGTTTACTGAGACGCGCGCACGCTTCGACAGCGAGCTCTGCGGGGAGCGAGCCGGCTGTGAGCCGCTATCGGCGCAAGGACGCATATTACGCGCAAGCCAAGGCCGCTGGCTTGCGTTCGCGGGCCGCGTACAAACTCGAACAACTTCAGAAACACTACAAACTCCTCGGGCGCGGAGATAAGGTCGTAGATTTAGGCGCCTGGCCGGGGGGATGGTTGCAAGTCGCCGCCCGCATCGTGGGCCCGCAGGGAAAAGTGATTGGCGTCGACAGCGTGCGGATTCCGCCCCTTCCTGAAGCACCCCAGGTCACCACTTTGGAGGCCGACGTATTCGAGCCGGAGTTGGCCGAACGTGTACGTAGGCTGCTCGGGGGAGAGGCGGATGCCGTGCTCAGCGACCTCGCTCCGAAACTGAGTGGCATTAAAGACCGCGACCAGGCGCAAGCGCTGGCCCTGGTGGAGCGCGCTGCGGAACTCGCGCGCGAGTGGTTACGTCCGGGCGGCGTTTTGGTTGCAAAAGCCTTCATGGGTGAGGATTTGCCGCAAGTGCTGAAAACGCTTCGACAGGAGTTCACTAATGTCATGACCACTCGCCCGGAGGCCACACGCAAGGGATCGTCGGAGCTCTACGTGATTGCGCGGAAGCCGGAGAAAACCAGTGCCTGACCTCCGGCCGGCCCGAGACTCGCGAGTAGACAGCGCTTGCCAGAGATCGTTCGGGAAAGAGAGTTTTCACTGGCGCCGGAGGGTACAAGGTGCATCCGGCCGGGCCTACCGCGCGAATGGATCGTGCCCGATCAGGACCTTAGGCTAGCGTGCTCGACCGCCTCCGAGTGCGCGCGCGTTCGTTTGCGATTCGAGGTTCACCCTACGGATAAAGCGGCGAATTTTGGTTCGGTGTGGTCGTACAAGATTGGCGCTGAGTACTCGAAGTGGGCGCTCGTTCGTGAAGCTGAGCGAATCCGGCAGTTGGCCTGAAATTCGCTTTATGGCCCTTCCCGTGGTTGCCAAATTTCCGTAGGAGGCGGTTGACAAGTAAAGCCACATGCTTTCATACTCGGCCCGACCAAAGGGGGGAGGCCGCGGCGAGAGCGCCGTGGCCAGTCGGCAGCGAGACCGGGTGGAAAGCGGGGTTGTGGCGGTAAGGGAGATTCTCGATGGCGGCTGGGCCAAGCTGGGTTGATCGTGTGAGCCGTGTGCTTTCCACTTCTCTGTCCGAGCTCAACCCGTTTCGGGGGGAAGAGCCTTACATCGCTGTGGACATTGGCTCGAGCACAATCAAGTTGGTCGAGGTGCTGGGCAAGCGCAACGAAGTCCGCGTGGAAGCTTTGGCGGTGGTACCTACCCCGTCGACAGCGGTCCAGAACAATATGGTGGTGGAAATCGAGCCGGTGGCCGAGCTTGTTCGTGCCGCCTGTAGCGAGCACGGCTTCCGGGCCAAGAAGGCCATTACGGCTGTTCCGGGTCCGGCGGTCATCATCAAGCGCTTTCCCATGATGGTGCACGGAGAAAAAGAACTCGAAGCGGCCGTGTTGGCAGAGGCGGGCAACTTCATCCCCGAGGACTTGGAGAACGTCAACCTCGATTATCAGGTCACTCAGTTCGGCGGCGAGGGGCAGCCCGCCCAAGTTCTCGTCGTGGCGGCAAAGAAAGAAATCGTCAGCAGTTACTCCGAGACGCTGCGGGGTGCGGGACTTTTGCCCGTGGTGGTGGACGTGGACTACTTTGCTCTCGGTAACATGTTCGAGTTGAATTACGAGCCAGCGATGGGTCGTACGATCGCGCTGGTGAACATTGGTGCCCGCTATTCGGCCATTAGTATCGTCAAAGATTCAGAGTCTGCCTTCACGCACGATGTCGCGGTGGGCGGGCGCGACATCACGGAAAGTCTCGCCCAAGATTTGGGAATTTCCTTCGAGGAGGCAGAGGCGATCAAGACTGGCCGTTCTTTCGATCACGATCTTGCAGAGCATGCCGCAGCGGTAATGGAGGCGGCAACTGCGGCGGTTGTGGACGAAATTCACCACGCCCTGACCTTTTTCTGGATGGGCTCGGGCGAAGAGACCATTGATCAAGTGTACTTGAGTGGTGGCGCGGCTCGGGTTGCCGGCATGGCAGAACAGCTTGCGGAGCGAATGGGCGTTCCGGTGGAGCTGGCAACTCCGTTTGCCCGCATGGCTTTGGGCGCGAACGTCGACCGCCAGTTGGCGTTGCAACGTGCTCCCGAATTCGCGGTGGCGGTCGGTTTGGCGATGCGGAGGCCCAACGACAAATGATTCGCATCAATCTACTGCCGGTTCGAGAAGCGGAACGAGCGCTGGGGCGCCGTCGCCAAATTTCGTTGGCCATCCTTACCGGGATTGTCGTGTTGTTGATGATGGTTCTGCCATACACATTTCAGGCGCGGCGCTTGGCGCAACTCGAGGCAGAGGCCACTCAGCTCCGCCAAGAAATTGCGCGGCTCGATCAACAAGCCAAGGAAGTCAAAGACCTCGACGCAAAACGCGCGGAGCTACAGGCCAAGTTGCGAATTATTGCGCAGCTCAAGCGCCGGCGCGTGGGTCCGGTCAGAGCCTTGGAGGACCTGAGCGATGCCACTCCAGAGAAACTGTGGCTCACGGAGTTCACGGAAACCGGTGGTGCGGTTTCCATCCAAGGTCTGGCGATCGACAACCAAACCATCGCGGAATTCATGCGTCGATTACAACAGTCGCGGTATTTTTACGACGTGGATTTGGTGGAGAGTGCCCAGGCGGTAGCCCAGCCCGGAGCGCAAGCGGGGCCGTCGCTGAAGCGCTTCCAGATCAAGGCTCGGCTGGACTACCTCGGCCAGGGAGGCAAGTCACCAACGCCCGAGCCGACACCAGCCGGACAGAAGAAGCCTGCGTGAGGGTATCGTGAACGCACTGCTCGAACGACTTTTTGAATTGCCACCACGACAAAGGATCCTCGCCATTGTGGGAGCGGTGGCGGGTGTCGTACTCTTGTACGCGTACTTTCTGTATTGGCCGCGCGAGGCGCAGATCGAGGAAAAAACCAAGCAAATCGAGCAGCTCCGGCGCGACCGCGATCGCAAAGCGGCACTGGTGGGAAACATCGAGCAGGCGCGCCAAGAGGTGCAAAAGCTCAACGGCGACTTGCGCAAAGCCATGGCCGAGTTGCCCGACACGAAGGAGATTCCCGAGTTGCTCAGTACGATCTCGTCACTCGGGATCGAATCGGGTTTGGAAATCGTGCAGTTCAAGCAGCGCGACGAGCAATACGAGGAATTTTACGCCTCGGTGCCGGTGGACATTGTCGTCCGTGGTACCTTCCACCAGGTGGCCACGTTCTTTGACAAAGTCGGGCGTATGCCGCGCATCGTCAACGTGTCTGGCGTCTCCATCAAAGCACCGCAACGCATTGAGGGCAGTGAGGTCGTGCTCGACACATCGTGTGCGGCGGTCACGTTCCGGTTCCTCGACGACGCCGAGCGGGAGCGGTTGGCAAAACAGCGCGAAAAAGGAGGCAAGCCGTGAGGAGCTGGTTGGCGCTCGGGTTCGGCGCAAGCGTTCTTTTTGCTGCGCTTGCCTGGTGGAACGTGCCCGCGTGGTGCGAATCGCCGCCGGCGGAGCATGTGGCCGAAGACGTCGAGGCTCCGCCATACAACCCTGTGGGGAGGCGCGATCCGTTCCGGCCGTTTCTGCTCGACCTCCGCCGTCGCGAGCCGGAGAACGTCGAGCTGACACCATTGCAGCGTTACGAGCTGGGTCAGCTCACAGTAGTGGGGACGATGTGGGAGCTTCAGCCCCCGCGTGCGATGGTCGAAGACGGAGCGGGTATGGGCTTCATTGTGACGATTGGAACTCCCATCGGCCGCAACGGTGGTGTGGTGACGGCGATCGAGCCGCGACGCGTGATTGTCGAAGAAAGAACCGTGGATTTTTACGGCAACGAACAAGTGAATCGAATCGTAATGGAAACCCCAAGTGAAGAGGGGCCGAGCCAACCAGGACGGGAGAGAAAATGATGCAAGGGAATGGGTCGGTTGCGGTTCGCTACGGGCTCGTTGGAGGGCTGTTCCTCCTTTGGTGTATCGGTTGCGCGCGCCCAACGGTGGAGAAAGTGGAGCCGCCGTTGACCTCTGTCAGCTCTCCCCTGGGCGGGGCGGAGCAGGGAGGCGCGCTCTCGGAAACGATTACGGAAGCCGAAGCGCCTGGGGCGGGGGATGAGGCGGCGGCACGCGAGCAGTTCCTCGAGCTCAAAGAACTGAGGGTGGTGAGCGATAATGGGCAGGAAGGAATCTTCCTGCGCTTGAACGGTCGGCCTCAGGCGGTGACGCACCTACCGTTGGAGAGCCCCCCGCGTTTGGTTTTGGAAATTGCCTCACCGCAGGTCCGACCTGGCGTGGTGGAACGGTTGCCCGTTCGGCGCAACCCGTTGATCAAGGAAATTCGACTGCAATCCAGCGCCGGCAGCTTGCGGGTCTCGGCCTATCTCAAAGCCAAAGTGCCTCCGTACACGGTGAGCGACCTCGACTCCACTGTGGTGGTGTTTCTCGGCGAGCCGACCGGAGGCACTCGCCCCATCGAGGAAGAACTTGTGTATTCGCAGCGCGTCGGTGCGATCGCGAGCACGCTGGAAGAGGAACGTGTGCCCCCTCGCCAGCCGGCTGCGGAGCCATCTCCCGCAGTGCAAACGACGGAAGCCCGGGCAGTTACGGGCGCAAAGCCGATGTATGTGGGCCAGAGGGTGTCGCTCGACTTCAAGGACGCGGACGTCCACAACGTACTGCGGCTTTTGGCCGAAGTCAGCAAGCTCAACATCGTCGCCACGGATGACGTGAAAGGGAAAGTAACCTTACGCCTGTTCGACGTACCGTGGGACCAGGCTCTCGACATCCTCCTGCAAACCCTCAATCTCGAGAGCGTTCAAGAAGGCAACGTCATTCGCATCTCGACGGTGAAACGTTTGCGCGAGGAGCGCGAGGAGAAGCAAAAGGCCCTCGAGGCCGCAAAAGTGCTCGAGCCACTAAAGGTCGAGTACATCAAGGTGAACTACACCAAGGCCAAGAACTTGGCCGACATTATCAGTGGAGCGGCTGCGAGTCGCGCTGGCGCAGGGACGGGAGTGCGCACCGGAGTCCAAGAAGTCGGAGTGCTGACCAACCGCGGTAGTGTGTTCGTGGACGAGCTCTCGAACACGATCATCGTTCGCGACATCCAACGGGGCATCGACAACGCCAAGGAAGTTGTCCGGCGCCTCGACGTGCAAACACCCCAGGTGCTGATCGAATCCAACATCGTGGAGGCGACGACGGACTTTGCCCGCGAGCTCGGAGTGCAGTGGGGTTATCGTTACTTGGCAGGACCAGCTACGGGCAATCCGACGGGCGTGAACTTCCCGGGAACGATCGGCGTGGGCGGCGGAGGGTTGGGTTCGGGGTCGAGCGGTGTCCCGTTTATCGCCGATTTTCCCGCTGCTCAGGCGGTGGCGAACAGTGGGAGCGCCCTCAACCTGGCGTTGGGCTCGCTCGATGGCGCGCACGCACTGGACATGAGGCTCAGTGCCTTCGAGAGACAAGGCAAGGCACGCGTCGTGTCGCGCCCGCGGGTGGTCACCCTGAACAACGTCCCGGCTACCATCAAGAGTCTCACGATCATCCGGGTGCGCCTGCCGAGCACGGGTACGATCATCAACACGGGCGCCGGCGGTGCGGCGGGCGCGGCCTCGGCGGCAACGGAAAAGATCGAAACCGGAATCATTCTTGTTGTGACGCCGCAGGTGTCTTCCGATGGCTTCGTATTGCTCGACATGTCCACCAAGTCGAGCCAAGCAGATTTCGCGCGGACGGTGGACCAAATCCCCACCGAAATCACGCGCGAAGCCAACTCCCATATTCTGGTGAAGAGCGGCCAGACTATTGTGCTCGGGGGGATTTACCGCGACACGTTCGCCGAAACTCGTACCGGCATTCCGTTCTTGAAGGACGTTCCCGGCATCGGCTGGCTCTTCCGAAATTTCAACAAGAGCGACCGCCGGGAAGATTTGTTGGTATTTCTGACGCCACGCATTCTCGGTACGCCAGGGGCCAACTTGCCTACGGCGGAAGAACTCTGGCGTCACCGCGGCGGGGCATCGCCGGAGGGCTAAGGCGTTTGTCGGGTGGGCCATTGGCAGGATCATGACAACCATTGTGCTGACTGGATTCATGGGCACCGGAAAATCCACCGTCGGTCGCTTGCTGGCGCAGCGCCTCGGCAAGCCCTTCATCGACGTGGATGAGCGCATCGAACGCCGAACCGGTCTGACCATCGCGGAGATTTTCGCTCGGCACGGTGAGCCATTTTTCCGCCAGGTCGAACAGCAAGAGTTGGCTGCTGCCCTGGTAGAAGATGCCGTGGTTGCCACGGGTGGAGGCGCCATCGCCGACCCCCACAACCTCGCACGCATGAAACAGGCCGGACCGATTGTGTGTTTGACGGCGTCCGTGGATGCCATTCTCGCTCGCACCTCGGCCGATCGTTCCCGACCCTTGCTGCAACATGACGACCGCCGTGCGCGCGTCGAGGCGCTGTTGTCCGAGCGCGCGCCCGCCTATGCCCAAGCCGATATTTGCATCGACACGACCGAGCGTTCCCCAGAGGAGGTCGTGGAGGCGATTTTGGTTTACCTTGGAACGATTTTGTCGCCCCAGGAGTTGCCCGCGTGACTGCCCCGGTTCCGAACCATAAGCCGCACGTGCCCCTGACCCAACTTGTGGTGGGCTTGGGGGATCGTTCGTACCCAATCGTGATTGGCGAAGGAGTGCTGGAACTGACGGGGGACTGGGCGCAAAACCTCGCCTCGCCCGGGAAGTGCGCGGTGGTGACCAACCCCGTCGTGGGAGGCCTTTATGCCGAGCGCGTGATGGGCAGTTTGCGTCGAGCCGGGTTCGAGCCTGTACGCATCGAAGTGCCTGACGGGGAGGAGCACAAAAACCTCGCCACGCTGGCGCTGATTTACGACGGGCTGGTCGCCGCCGCGCTGGAACGTACCTCGCCCTTGTTTGCCTTGGGAGGCGGGGTGATCGGGGATCTCGCCGGTTTTGCAGCGGCGACGTACTTGCGCGGGATCCCTTACGTCCAGCTTCCGACAACGCTGCTCGCTCAGGTGGATTCCAGTGTTGGCGGAAAGACCGGCGTGGATCACCCGCGCGGTAAAAATCTCATTGGCGCTTTTTACCAGCCACGCGCGGTCCTCATTGACGTCGGTACCTTGAACACGTTGCCCCGCCGGCAGTTGCTGGCCGGTTTTGCGGAAGTCGTCAAGTATGGGGTGATTTTCGACCCCGATCTGTTCTGCCGCCTCGAAGAAGAACTGGATCGAGTGCTGGCGTTGGAATTCGGCGTGCTCGTTCCGATCATCCGCCGCTGCTGTGAACTGAAAGCTCAGGTCGTGGAGCGGGACGAACGGGAAAGTGGCGAACGGGCGGTGCTGAACTTTGGCCACACGATCGGTCATGCCCTGGAAAGCGTGACTGCCTACAAGCGTTACTTGCACGGCGAGGCGGTGGCGATCGGGATGGTGGCCGAGGCCCGCGTGAGCGCCAGGCTCGGTATTTGCCAATCCGAGCTGGTGCAGCGCCTGCGTGTGCTGCTGGCGCGTGCCGGCTTGCCGGTGGAATTGCCGCCAGACATCGACGGCGACCGGCTCGCGGCTGCCATCGAGCTCGACAAGAAAGTGCACGGGGGCAAGGTCAAATTTGTTGCCGTGGAGCGGCTCGGAAGTACGCGTTTCTGCTTCCTCAGCAGTCGAGAGATCGTGGAATACGCCGTCCGGGAGGAGACAGGAAATCCATGAGGGAGGGGTCCATGCGGTGGTTAGCCTCGGTATGTTTTGCCTTGTACGCTGGGGTTTCGCTGTTCGGTTGCGGCTCCAGTGGTGACGCAGTGGATGGCGACGATTCCCTGGTATTCCGCGTCGTCGGTTTTTCGAGCGAGGGGATCACCCAAGCGGACTTTGTGCGGCCAAACAGCGCTGATGTGGACGTGGTGCAGAATTTTTGCGTGTCCACTGGAGGCGGCGGTGGCGGAGGAGGAGGGCAAGCGCAGATCAGTCTCGAACCGTTCACACAAACCGCCACGAACGTGGTGCTGCGAAACGACCAGAAATTGGACTTGCGCGTGTTCCAGGTGCGGATTCGCTTCGATGATACCCGCACCGGTTTGGGTGACATCACGGAGAATGTCAATGGCACCGTGATCGGCGGTCGCTGCTCGAACGCGAGCCAGCGTGCCTGCGCGAGTGCGGATGACTGCTTGGTCGGTACAGTCCGCGGTACTTGTAATTTCACCGACACCACGGTGTCCGGCGTGTTGCTGTTGGACTTTTTAGCGAAGGCGGCTGTGCAGCCGCGCGTTTACGGCGAGGCCCAGCCGGTGACTCTCACTTTTTTTGCGCGCGATACGGCCGGCAACGTGTATCGCGCGACGGCTGGTTACACGATCACGTTCGATAACTTCTGCAATTGCGAGACGGGGCAGATCTGTTGCAACTCGATCGAGGAGTGCCTGTCTCTGCAGCAGCCTGCGCAGTGAGGCTGATCCGGTGGAGCGAGGAGAGGGGCTATGAAACCCGGCAAGGCGCATTGGACGTTAGCAGCACTTTGGATTAGCGCGTGTTTCGTTGCCAGTGGCTGCGGCGGCGGGGGCGGTGGCGGTCAAGGTGGCGGGGCATCTCCGACTTCCTTGCCGGGTTTCACGCAGGCGCCGGCGACCAGCACTCCGGTACGCAGCGGTGCCAGCCGCAACGAACGAACCGTGGCTAGCGACGCCGGGGCGTTGACCTTGCGCGTCGAGGAAATCTCGATTGTGGGCAACGAGTCCTCCGCGTTTTCCGTGTTCGCGCGCGACGCTGCCGGCCGTCCGTTGGCGGGCCTTCGGCTGGTGATCGAAACAGCGTTGGATGTCTCCGGACTCAGCAACGCAGAGGGACGCACCGGTCCGGATGGTAGCTTGACTGGTCGGGTCTCCGCGCGCCTGGGGGGCCGTTACGCTCTTACGGTGAGCGCCGCCCCCGACAGTCCGTTGAGCGGACTCAGCGTAAGCCTCACCATTCTCGTACAGGCCCCGTTTGGAACTCCCACGCGGCCCACGCCGACACCGATTCCGTTCACACCGACGCCCACGCTCACACCCACTCCGCGCCCGTGTGAAGACTTGTCCGCCATTATCGTGCAAACCGATACCCTGTCGGTGAGTTCCGCCACAGGTGGTTCCGCACGCATCACCGCAGTGGCCTTCAATAAAGACAACCGCCCCGTGCCCAATGCGAATATCCTGTTCGATGTGCAGCCGCGCGTTGCAACCTTTCGCGAGCTGGTGCGTGCAACCGATGCCGGTGGAATGGCTTCGTCCATTCTCGACATTCCGGCCGGCACGGCCATCGGCACGCTGCGCGTGATCGCGTCGGCATGCGAGAAGCAGGGGCAAGTCGACGTCACGATCGTCTCGGGCCGCAGCAACAAGCCGGTGGCGGTTGTCGTGTTGGAAGCAGACCCGTCCACGGTAGGGAACGCGGTAGACACGAACATCAACCTCAAGGCGTCGGTGTTCGACTCCGACAATCAACCGATGAACGACATTAACGTGTTGTTCGTAACCGAAGTTGGGCAAGTGAGCCCGCTCACGGAGGTTACGCGCCCCTTTGGTTCGGAAAACGGTGTGGCCACTTCGCTGCTCCGCGTGCCCGCGGGAACCTTCGAGCAGGACTTCTTTGTGACGGCGCTTGCCGGGGGTGTGACCGGGCGGACGCGCATCACGGTGGTACAGGGACGAATCCCTCCAGGAGGAAAACTCCCGAACGTTCCACCCGGAAAGCCGGCTTCTCTCCTACTTTCGGCTAGTCCAGCCCGGATTCAGGTAGCGGGCACGGGCGGCACGGATTTGAGCGCGATCTCGGCACGGGTGATGGACAATAATGGCCAGCCGCTGAGCGGCGTGCGCGTGTATTTCGGAGTGGTGCCCGCGGAAAGCGCGGCAGGGGCCACGATCTTGGCTCCGACCCAGGCAACGCCGCTACCGGCAGACCCGCAATCCCGTTGCCCGATTGATGCGCCGTTTGCCATCTCGGACTCGGCTGGCTTCGCTATCGTGCAGCTCAAGGCCGGTTCGCAGTCCGGCCCGGTTACCGTGCAAGCTTGCGCAGACACGATTTCGGATGGGGCTCCAGTTGCTCTCGTCGAAAAACAACCTCTTGTGGCCATTTCGGCTGGTCCGGTGGCCCGCATCCGCATTTCGCTGAACCCCCGTTTCGTGGACAACAATGATGGAACGCTGCTCAGCACCCTGAGCGCCAATATGGTGGACGCGCAGGGCAACGCCGTGGAAGATGGAACCCCGGTGGTGTTCGAAGTCGTGTTGCGGCGGCGCTGCGTCGGTGGTTCCGCCGACGGCACGTTGTGCTCCAGCGACACGGTGTGCGACGGTGGCTCTTGTCTTCCGGACGAAACCGACCCCGCAGCCGGTGTGGTGCTGACCAATGGCGCGGTCACCAACCAGCTACCTCCGTGCGATGTGTCGCAGTTCGCGTCGCAGACGGGGATCCCGGTGATACCTCAGCCGGGGAATGCCGTAACGTGCTTGAAGTTCACGCCTCACATGCAGGGAACGGAAGTGTGGATCCGCGCTCGTTCTGGTGGAGTGGTGAACGCAGTTAGTGGTGAGGTGGTGACGTTGCCGGGCACGATCGCAACGCTCAGTGCGGTGGTTCGGCCGTCCAGTATTCGCGTGGATGATGCGAACGATGGTGTAGCCATCGTGCGGGTGACGGCTCTGGATGAGTTGGCGCGGCCGGTCGAGAATGTGCGGGTACGTTTCTTCTCGAACGTGGGCAGCATCGATCGGTCCGCTCTGACGGACGCCAACGGTGAAGCCGTTGCGACGCTGATTGTTCCTGCTGGCACACCCAGTGGTACAGCGACGTTGCGGATCGCCGGAGGTGGGGTGAGTTTGAGCGAGCTGAATGTGCCCGTTTTGAATGTGGCGGGAACCCCGACGCCGACCCCAGGAGAGGGCGACCGCGCCGGCGCGCTGGAGTTTGTCAGCAGCTCGGCGACAACGTTAGGTGTACGAGGTTCGGGTTTGCCCGAACAAGCGACACTCACGTTCCGAGTGCGCAGCCGCAACGGTGACCCGCTACCGGGGGTGCAGGTGGTCTTTTCGTTGCCGCAGGTGTCGGGTGAAAGCGTGAGCCCGCGCCAACAGGTGACCGACGCCGACGGATTGGTTCGCACCGTGGTGACCACGGGCCGGCGTGCGCTGCCGTTGCAGGTGACAGCTCAAGTGTTCTCGGTCGAACCGCCCTTGGTAACACGTTCGACCCCGGTGCAGGTTCTGGGTGGACCCCCCTCGCAGCGGAATTTCAGTCTGGCGCGCGAGTTCAATAACATTGCGGGGCGCGTCACCTTTGGACTGGAAAACCAAATGACTGCGTTCGTGGCCGACCGTTTTGGCAACCCGGTGCCGCCGGGGACGGTCGTGACCTTTACCACGAACGGTGGTGCGGTCGGCAATCAGACACCGACAAACGCGCTCGGCCAAGCCACTGCGGTGCTCATCTCGCAGGCGCCTGTGCCCGCGAACGGCACGGTTGCCACGCTTGCCACCACCCGCGGAGAACGGCCGTTCGTGGACAGTAACAACAACGGAATTTGTGATGAAACGGACGAGTTACTCCCGTTGGCAGAGCCATTTTTCGATGAGAACTGCGATGGAACGCACAATGACGGGGAGCCGTTCGTAGACGTGAACGGTAACGGCCGCTGGGATGCCGACCAAACTGGCGACATCCGTACCTGCGCAGACGAAATGCTGATTTTTGCTTCGACTTGCTCGACATTTTCCGGCCCGACTACTGCGGTCCTGTTGCCCTTGTCCCCGGAGCCCATTCCGGCAGGAGGGGCTCAACAATTCACGTTGATCGTGAGCGACAACCCCGATCCATTGAGCAACCCCGGGGTGGGTAACCCGCTGGTGGGCGGTTCGCGGATTACCGTCAGGTACGAGGGCGATAGAGGGAAGATCTTCGGGCTGACCGACTTCGTGATGCCGGATGCGTTCACGAACAACCGCCTACTCGATGGCTTGAGCCGCTTCCAGTTTACACTGGCGGACTCGGATCCTCAGGCCACCAACGCCGAGACAGGGAATCTCACGGTGGAGATTATCTCTCCCCGGACCGGCGAAGCTCCGGGGGGTAATGGTTCGGTGAGCCTCTCGCGCGTCGTGCAGTTCCTGCCTGTTCCCACCGCAACTCCGACCTCAACTCCCACTGCGACACCCACACCGACTGCCACCTTTACGCCGACGGCAACGTTTACGCCTACGGTAACACCCACCTTCACCCCGACGGTTACGCCGACAGTAACCCCCACGCCGACAGTGACCCCGACACCGACGCCGGAAGTGGCGTTCGTACACATCGAGCAGAACATCTTGGGAGTGACCAACAATGGCGACGGCACGTTCAGCATGGTGATCACGGCGTTGGTGACCGATGCACGTGGCGTGGCGGCGATGAATGGAATCCCAGTGGAGTTCTCGCTGGTGACGCCGGTGGCGGGTGTGTCGGTGACGAGCCCGGCATTGGTGGGCCAACCGCCGAACTGCCAGTTGGGCTTCCAGGTGAACGCACAGCCTGGCGATGCGCTGTCGTGCGTGAAGTATGCGGCGGCGCTGCAAGGACGTACAGTGCAGGTGCGTGCGCGAGTGAGCGCACCGAGCCAGCCATTGGGTTATGTGGAGGACGTACGTGACATTCTCTTGCTCGACCTGCGTCCGACAGCGACCCCGACAGCGACGAATACATTCACACCCACTCCCACGGAGACTCCGACGCGGACTTGGACCCCGACAATCACGGCGACACCGACCCCCGAGGCGCGCTTCATCCGGATCGAGCAGAACATCTTGGGAGTGACCAACAATGGCGACGGCACGTTCAGCATCGTCATCACGGCCTTGGTGACCGATGCGAATGGCGTGGCGGCGATGAATGGGATCCCAGTGGAGTTCTCGCTAGTGACGCCGGTGGCGGGTGTGTCGGTGACGAGCCCGGCATTGGTGGGCGGTCCGCCGAACTGCCAGTTGAGCTTCCAAGTGAATGCGCAGCCTGGCGATGCGTTGTCGTGCGTGAAGTACGTTTCGACGATGCAGGGGCAGAGCGTGCAGATCCGTGCGCGGGTGAGCGCGCCGAGCCAGCCCGGCGGGTTTATCGAGGATGTCCGCAGCATCACCTTGCTCGACCTGCGTCCGACAGCGACTCCGACGGCGACGAATACATTCACACCCACTCCCACGGAGACTCCGACGCGGACTTGGACCCCGACAATTACGCCGACACCGACACCTGCGGCGGCGCACATTTTGATCGAGCAGAACATCTTGGGAGTGACCAACAACGGCGACGGCACGTTCAGCATGGTGATCACGGCGTTGGTGACCGATGCGAATGGTGTGGCGGCAATGAATGGAATTCCGGTGAACTTCTCGCTGGTGACGCCGGTGGCGGGCGTGTCGGTGACGAGCCCGGCATTGGTGGGCGATCCGCCGAACTGCCAGTTGAGCTTCCAGGTGAACGCGCAGCCGGGCGATGCATTGTCGTGCGTGAAGTACGCGGCGGCGCTGCAAGGGCAGACGGTGCGGGTGCGCGCTTGGGTCTCGATCCCAACAGCACCGGGCTACATCGAGGCATTCCGAGACATTCTGCTGCTCGACCTGCGTCCGACGGCGACTCCGACGGTGACGAATACGTTCACGCCGACCCTGACTCCGACCTCGACGCCGACACAGACGCCGACTCGCACGAACACGCCGACGATCACGCCGACACCGACCCCCGAGGCGCGCTTCATCCAGATCGAGCAGAACATCTTGGGGGTGACCAACAATGGCGACGGCACGTTCAGCATCGTCATCACGGCCTTGGTGACCGATGCCAACGGTGTGGCGGCAATGAATGGAATTCCGGTGAACTTCTCGCTGGTGACGCCGGTGGCGGGCGTGTCGGTGACGAGCCCGGCATTGGTGGGCGATCCGCCGAACTGCCAGTTGAGCTTCCAGGTGAACGCACAGCCTGGCGATGCGTTGTCGTGCGTGAAGTACGTTTCGACGATGCAGGGGCAGAGCGTGCAGATCCGAGCGCGGGTGAGCGCGCCGAGCCAGCCCGGCGGGTTTATCGAGGATGTCCGCAGCATCACCTTGCTCGACCTGCGTCCGACGGCGACTCCGACGGTGACGAATACGTTCACGCCGACCCTGACTCCGACCTCGACGCCGACACAGACGCCGACTCGCACGAACACGCCGACGATCACGCCGACACCGACCCCCGAGGCGCGCTTCATCCAGATCGAGCAGAACATCTTGGGAGTGACCAACAATGGCGACGGCACGTTCAGCATCGTCATCACGGCCTTGGTGACCGATGCGAATGGCGTGGCGGCGATGAATGGGATCCCAGTGGAGTTCTCGCTAGTGACGCCGGTGGCGGGTGTGTCGGTGACGAGCCCGGCATTGGTGGGCGGTCCGCCGAACTGCCAGTTGAGCTTCCAAGTGAATGCGCAGCCTGGCGATGCGTTGTCGTGCGTGAAGTACGTTTCGACGATGCAGGGGCAGAGCGTGCAGATCCGAGCGCGGGTGAGCGCGCCGAGCCAGCCCGGCGGGTTTATCGAGGATGTCCGCAGCATCACCTTGCTCGACCTGCGTCCGACAGCGACCCCGACGGTGACGCAGACGCCGACACCAACGCGTACTCCGACTCCGACCCCCAGCTTTACACCGACACAAACGCTCACGCCGACGCGTACCCCGACAGTTGCCGCACCCGTGGTGAATCCACCTGCTGGATTCGTTTGGTCGGGCACGAACGGCAGCCCGAACTGCAACGGTTCGAAGCTCACGTTCACCGTAACGGGTGGGGCGCCTCCCTTTACGATCGTGCCCTCCGGCGGCAACCTCTGTCTGAGCACGGCAACGGTGTTCAGCTCCGGAGGCACATTCACTGTGACCGGCGGTAACCAGTTAGGCACGTTCAACCTCACCGTGACCGATAACGTGGGTCAGAACGTTGTCGTGCCGATCAACGTCGGTGCCCCGGATGCGCAGCAAATTTCCATCAGCATTCCGCCGGGTCCACCGAACAACAACGGCGACGGTACGTTTACGGCTGTGGTGAGCGCCCTGGTGACGGATTCGTCGGGCAACCCGGTGCCCGATGGAGTGGCCGTGGAGTTCAGCCTACCGACTCCGACGCCTGGTGTCTCCGTAACGAGCCCCGGCTTCACCAATGCGGAGGCGCCTTGCAACACCGGCAGCCTCACCATCTTCCCGCAACCCGGCGATGCCTTGGCGTGCGTGAAGTACGTGAGTACGATGGCAGGTCAGACCATCCAAGTACGGGCGCGGGTGCGCAACGCTTCCAACACGATCATCACGGCCACGCAACCAGTGCCGCTTCCCACTCCGTGAGGCCGGCAACTGATGGCGTCGAGGATCAGGGGAACCCCTTGCGGGTTCCCCTAACTCTTTGCGCCGGAAGCGCAGCCGCTCGCCGAACGATCGAGGCTTAACGCCGGCCGGATAAAATCCGCTTCGATTCCGAATAGCGCTCGAGGGCTAATTCAACGAGGCGACGAACTAATTGCGGCAGCGGGACGCCACTGGCTGCCCACAAAGTGGGATACATGCTGATGTTGGTGAAACCCGGAATGGTGTTGATTTCATTTATGAAGATGGCGCCTTCGTCGGTGAGGAAAAAATCCACCCGTGCCATACCGGCACACTGAAGAACGCGGAACACGCGGCAGGCGAGTTGGCGAATTTGGGAGGCTAGATTGTCAGGAATTGGCGCTGGCACGAGCAGCTCTGCGCCGTTTGGATCGAGATACTTGGCCTCGTAAGAATAAAACTCGTGGCGCGGCTTGATTTCCCCGGGGACGGAAGCCACGGGTTCATCGTTGCCGAGGACAGCGCATTCGATCTCCCGAACCCGATAGGCCTTTTCGACCAGCACCTTGCTGTCGAACCGGAAGGCTAGAGTGACAGCCTCGTGAAGCTGCGCTTCGTCCTCGGCTTTTGCCACTCCGACCGAGGACCCCAGATTCGCAGGCTTCACAAAGACCGGTAGCGGCGCATCTTGCGCCCAACCCAGTACTCGCGACGCAAACTGGGGCCACTCCACACGGCGAACGACTGTGTACGGCACAACGGGTAGACCGGCCGCGTGCAAGAGTTGCTTTTGAACCTCCTTGTCCATCCCAATTGCGGATCCGAGCACTCCCGCACCCACGTACGGTAGATCGAGGAGTTCGAGCAGTCCTTGCACGCAACCGTCTTCTCCAAATCGGCCGTGTAACACGGGAAACACCACATCCACTGGGCGTGGGGAACCCCGAAAAGCGAACGCACCAGCACCGGGTAACAGTTCGATGGGCTGGCCGGCGTCCGCCACGTGCCCCGCGGCGATACATTCTTCGAGTTCGGACTCACGCAACAACAACCACCGTCCTTGGCGGTCTAGCCCGATGGCGACGACCTCGTAGCCTGCCTCGCGCAGCGCTCGGATGACGGTGGCGGCGGAGCGAACCGACACCTCGTGCTCCGGAGATTTTCCACCAAAAAGAACCCCAACACTGGTCGTAGACTCACCCACCAAACTCGTGCCTCGGTAGCTTTGTACCATAGGGCCCGAGTGGCTGCACGAGTTCGGCGATTGGCGGGGGTGAGAGCAATGAGAGTGCAGGGTCGGGCAGCGAATCGGAGCCCGGGATGTTGCCTCCCACGATTGTGGAAACGATGCCCCTTGCGCAAACCACCGGCGCGGACCATACTACGCGCCACACAGAAGCCCGAGAGGATGCATTTGGAGAACCCCATGAACGGTCGAGCAGCGAAACATTCCTTTGTGCATGTGACTTCTGCGGCCCGCGTCGCGCCGGTCGTGCACCGCATTCTCGTACAAGGGAATTGTCGCTGCGCGCGTGGGATGCGGGTGTGCTGGACGACGCAAGTGGACCCGCGTCGTGCCTCCGGTGGCTTCGCAATGGAGGGTAGAAGGTAGCAGAAAATTCTAAACTTCATCGAGGAAAAAAGGGCCACCGGAGGCGAGCTCCGGTGGCCCTTTTGTTTTGGTCTCGCGCAATGGCGCATGTTGGATTCGTTCCGGAGAGGAGGAAAGCAATGGGACGGATAAGCGTGGATCGAAGGGTGTTTGCAGCGCGGCTACGCGAGGTGGTGGCCGACGAGCCGAAAGCATTCGCGTACGACATCGGTGTGAGCTTGTCGGCATTGTACAACTATCTCAACGGCCGGATCCCGAGTACGCCGGTGTTACTGCGCATTGCCTTGTATACCGGAAAACCAATGGAGTGGTTCCTTGGCGTGGACGATCTTCAACACCCTTGGGCCACGGTACCACTCGCGGCCGGTCCCGCCCGCCTAGGCGAGGCGGGTTTGTAAGCCCGAGCGGGGCGACTGTTTTGTCAACGAAAGGAGATCAGTTTCATGATTGCATACGAAATCGCACGCGTTTTACCTCCGACGTGGCACTATGAAGAAAGCGCGCTGTTCTCGGCCGTTGTCGCGACTGCGGTCGTGGCCGTGCTGGTGCCCTTCGCGACCTGGGCATTCCGCCACTTGCTGGCGTGTGGTGGCCGTTCCTGCGACGAGGCTCCTTCCCTCCCCGCCTCACCGGTGAAACCGCGGCTCGCTTAGGCGGGCCGTACCCGACCCCTGGGGCAGGCTCTCCCTCCCGGCCTGCCCCAGCTCACCGGTAGCCGGCGCGATAGCGGAAAATGCGCCCTCGTTGGCTGCTACTCTGGAGCTCGATGAACAGCAGTCCTCGCATCACCATGAAAAAGTAAGCGAGCAGGGGGCTCACAAGAAGAGGGATCCAGCTCAGTGGAGGGGGAAACGGTAGATTCCACAGCACGACAAACAGCGCCGCACCAGCGACGTTGGCCGGTAGCCACTCGACCCAGTTCGTACTGATGAACCGGTAGCTTTGCACGAAGAGGTCCAAGAGGTGCATCTGCCCGAGGTAGATCAATTCGGGCACGGCGTTGAAAAATACGAACATCGCGATGTTCAAACACATTACCAGGGCCGGACCTTGGGGCAGGCTAGCTACGATCGGGACGACGAATGTGAAGTAGATCCACGAAAGGAACGAGACTCCGACCACGTCCCACAGATACATCCCGAAGCTACGACGAAAATCCACGAGGTTCACCTTGCCGCTGTGAATCATCACCTCCACCAAGTGGAGGAACGAGCTGACGCAAGCTGCAAACACCAGACTGATTAGGATTCCCCCGAACATCCCCAGCCACACGGCAAGCCAAGCGGCCACGGTGGTGAGGCCACTGTACACGAAAGCGGTGAGCAACACGGGCCAGTTTTTGAGGGCTAGAATTGCCGCGCGGGTGAAGACCCGCCGGTACAGTGCCCAAGTTGCCCAAAACCAATCCACTCTCGCGCTACCTCGATGGCCGACTGTATCGAAGTAGGCATCCGTGCTTCAACGCAGATCTTTCAGGGTGTTTGCGTGAGCGACGCTACGGATCGTCGCAAAGGCTCTTGCGCTGGCTCGCGTGCCAATGCAACGGCACCGGCGACAACCAATGCTGCCGCTGCGGCCAACTGCTTGGAGAGCGGTTCTTGCAAAACAATGTGGGCGAACAGGAGGCTCAAAACCGGAATGCCGGCGAGCAGAAGAGACAGTACGCTTACGTCCAACAATTGCTGGGCGCGGGCATAGACGATGTAGACGCCGGAGGTGCACAGGAGCACGAGCACCGCGAGCAGCATCCAAGCCTGTTTTGGCGCCTGCCAGTGGATGTGCGGCTCCACAAGGGCAAGAGGCAAACAGGTGAGAGAGGCCACACAGAAAATCGCACACAAACGCGAGGCCCAGTCTTGATCGGTCAGCGCTTTTCGCTGCGCCACTGCATACACGCTCCACAGACAGGCAGCGGCAACGACCATAGCATTGCCCGCGAGTGTCGGAGCTGCGCCGTCGTTGCGTGCCACGCTTTGCGATCCGACCAACAACGCTCCAGCTAGAGTGAGTACGGATCCCGTTACCCGGTAAACATTCCACCGTTCCCCCAAAAGCCAGATGGCCAGTAGAATCGTGACCACCGGCTCCACGCAGACCAGCACGCCCGCGGCGCTCGCCGTCGTCTGCGCGATCCCGCGGGTGTACAACAAAAAGTCCCCGCCGAGCGCGATCCCGGCGATCCACGTCCAGCGCTGGTACAGCGCCGCACGGATCGGTGCGCGTGCCAAAGTGCGAAAAACAGTGGCGGCGACGGCCAGCCGCAGAAAGGCCAGCGTATCGGAGTCCAAAGCTGCCAGTGCGCTTTTCGTCGCTGTGGGGGCCATACCCCACAGGGCCGTGCCCAGCAGGGCAAGAGCCAAGCCTTCTCTCCAAGCGCGTGTGGCACTTTGCCGTGGCATCCCTCCGGCAGGAAGCACTCTCCGCAGGGTTCGTCTAGTTGCGTGCCCCTCACGGGCTCAGTAGGGTGGACCACCATGAACCCCTATGTGATCGAAGTGGACGAGGCGTCGTTCGAGAAGGAGGTGATCGAGCGTTCGCGATCCGTACCCGTGGTGGTGGATTTTTGGGCACCATGGTGCGGGCCGTGCCGTACACTCGGCCCGTTGTTGGAGCGGCTAGCGGCCGAGCATCGGGGGCAGTTTGTGCTCGCGAAGGTCAACGTGGATTTGAACCCTCTCTTGGCGCAAGCGTTTCGCGTGCAAAGCATCCCGATGGTCGTGGCTGTGCGGGATGGCCAGCTTGTCTCACAGTTTGTCGGGGCGCTCCCGGAAGCCGCCGTGCGGGAGTTCTTGGCGCGCTTGTTGCCGAGCGACGCCGAGCGGTTGGCAGCGCAAGGGCTGGCCCGATTGGCTGCGGGCAAAGTGGGCGAGGCGGAAAAGTTGTTTCGCCAAGCATTGGAGCAAGATCCGCGCTGTGCAGCCGCACAAGTGGGCTTGGCGCGCGTGTTGTTGCAGCAAGGCGAAAAGGATCGCGCGCGGGAGATTCTGGAGGGGGTGGAGCCCGGTGCGTATCGCAGCGAGGCGGATCGCTTACTCGCAGAACTCCGCTTGCGCGAGGGGACGCAGGGCGACGAAGCATCGCTGCGCGAGCGTTTGGCCCAAAACCCGGGTGACTTGGAAGCGCGGCTGCAACTCGGTCAACTACTGGCCGCCCAGGGTCGTTACGAGGAGGCGCTCGAGCAATTACTGGAAGTCGTGCGCCGGGATCGAAACTTTCGCGACCAAGCAGCGCGCAAGGCGATGGTGGACATTTTCCATGTGCTCGGGAGCGGCAACGAACTCGTAGAACACTATCGTTCGGAGCTGGCGAAAATTCTCTTTGCTTAAGCGAGCGGACTTGGTGGCGGAACTTCCGGGGCGCGCTGCCTCAGGTGCATGGTTTCCGAGTAAGCGCGATGCAGTGTGCGGAGAGACGGGCGAAGTTCGCCGCGCGCAATCCGCCAAACGGTGCGTACGACGTAGCGGTTCAAGGGAGTAGGAAGGCCGAGAGACTCCCCATGTCGCACGACTTCGCCGTTCAAAAAATCCACAGCCGGCTCGCGTCCCCGCTCGATGGCTGCCAGCATCGAAGACCGCAACCGCCGAAAACGAGCCCCGACGGCCAGCAGCAGGGCGTGCTTTGCAAACAGTGTCGGCGATCCTGCAGCAAAGCGCTCCCCTGGGGATAGGGCCACCCATTCCAGATCCACGGTCCCGGCGACTTTCTCCAAGCGCACTCCGAGTGCACGAGCCACTTCGACCGCTTCGGTGATGACCTCCAAGCCAAGCCGCCGCGCAAAGCGATAGCGCAGCAAAACGCCGAGCCGTTCGCCGCCGATGGTGCCGAGAGAACTAATGGCGCAGTTGATGGCGAGTTTGCTCCAACGCGCTCCGAGGAGGTTGTTTGTACGCTGCACCGGTCCGACACTTTCCAAATAACGACACACTGCCGGCAGGAGAGGGTGCGGTGTGTCGGTCAGGCTTCCGACCGTAAAACCCCCTCTGGAAGTTCGTTCGTAGACACCGGGTTCCAGCATGGAGGCCCCCCACGCGACGATCGCTCCGATGACGCGCTCGGGTCCGACAATGGCAGCCACGCGTTGTTCACAAAGCCCGTTCTGGAAAACGACAAACGCGCCCCCCGGCCTCAACCGAGCCTGGGCTGCCCGTACCGCCTCTTCGAGTTGCGGCGGCTGCATGGCGAGAAAAACGAGGTCGAAGTCGCCCTCCAACTCATCGAGGGTGACAACCGCATCCACATGAGCCTGCACGATTCGCCTTTCCTCTCGCAGCTCGATGCCGAAGGAGCGTAACCGCTGCGCAATCGCTGGGTTGTGCGTGACAACATGCAGTTGCGCCTGCCCTCGTCGCGGGAGGTGGGCGGCCAGTGTGCCGCCTACCCCGCCACATCCTAATAGTGCGATGCGTAGTCGAGTTGCAGTTGTGTGTGTCACAGCGGCACCATCATGGCGCGAGCGCAGCGGCGCGACAAGCTGCAGGTTCCGGGCCCGTGGCGCGAGCGGCGCCGTGGGGGTTGCCGCGGCACAAGAGTTCGCTTCCCGTGCGAAGCGTGCTCCGCCAGCGTAGGCGTTGGAGCGGTTGCTGAAGTTCGACTGGCCAGGCACATCTGCGGGCAGGGAACGGCAAGGTGTTTGCGGCATGACGCTGCCGGCTTGCGCGCGGGCCGCTCGCGAGAGTGCCTGGGAGCTCGCAAGCCGGGGCGCGCACAGTGGCGGGGGTCGCGCGGGGATCGGGTGGCTTCGCGCTTGCAAGCGGCAGAGCCCCGTGCTCAGTACAAGCTTCGTGGCGCTCGCTCGGCCAGCACCGCAGCAACAGGGGCACGGTAACGAAGCAATCGCTCGTGGTTCGTCTTTAGCCGTTTCCATTCGGGCAACGCTCCGTGACTGCCTCCAGCTCATGCGCTGGAACCAGTGGGTGAAAAACACCGTCGTTTATGCAGCGTTGATCTTTTCGAAGCACCTCTTCGATCCTTGGAGCCTGTTGTGGGTGACGTTGGGGTTCGTGTCGTTTTGCCTGACCGCCAGCGGCGCCTACGTGATGAACGATATTCGGGATGTGGATCGTGATCGGCAGCATCCCGTGAAAGCCTTGCGCCCTTTGGCCGCGGGCCGCATTCCGCTCCCCTTGGCGTACGGTTTGGCGGTTGTGCTCATGGTGGGCGGTATGGCGTTGGCGTTCGCGCTGGGAATCGGGTTCGGTCTTTTGGTGCTCGCCTACCTGATCTTGCAGTTCCTGTACACGCTTATGCTCAAGGAGCTTGTGATTCTCGACGTAATGGCCATTGCCGCCGGCTTTGCCATTCGTGCGGCGGCAGGCGGTGTCGTGATTGGAGTCGAGGTGTCTCCCTGGTTGATTGTGTGCACATTTTTGTTGATGTTGTTTCTGGGGTTCTCGAAGCGCCGCCACGAGTTGGTTTTGCTCGAAGGGCGGGCCACGCAACACCGGGCGAGCTTGCGCGAGTACAGTCCGTACTTCCTGGATCAAATGATCAGTGTGGTGACGGCCTCCACGGTCGTCGCATATGCGATTTACACGGCCTCTCCCGAGGTACGAGAAAAACTCGGCACGGACAAGTTGTACGTCACGCTTCCCTTCGTGTTGTTCGGGATCTTCCGGTACCTCTATTTGGTGCACCAGCGGGAAGAAGGGGGAAATCCCACCCAACTCCTTCTTGGAGATCGTCCCTTGCTCGTGGATATTTTCCTCTGGCTGCTTGTCTGCATCCTCTTGCTCTATTGGGGAAACCGGTAGTGGCGTCGCCAGTTTTTGTCGGACGCAAAATTCCAAAGCCTTGGGGGTGGGAGTTCGTGTGGGCAGAGTGCGAGCGCTACGTGGGTAAAATTTTGCACATCGAGGCCGGCGAGGCTTTGAGCTACCAGTTCCACCGAGAAAAGGACGAAACGATTTATCTGCTTTCTGGTATTCTCGACTTGGAGTGGGCCGAGAGCGAACACAGCGAACGAAAGCGGATGCGGCTGGCTCCGGGGCAAAGCGTGCGCATCCGTCCGGGAATGTGCCACCGGTTGGTGGCGGTGGAAACCTGCGAGGTGCTCGAAGCCTCGACTCCGGAGCTCGATGACGTGATTCGCCTCGAGGACCGTTACGGCCGCCAGCAACGATGAGTCAGCGCCGGGCTTTGATTACTGGGGTGAGCGGGCAAGATGGTTCGTACCTGGCCGAGCTGCTCTTGGAAAAGGGCTACCAGGTGTTCGGCGCGGTACGCCGCACGAGTAGCGAGAATTTGCATCGCATCCGTCATTTGCTCTCGGAGATCGAGATCGTTTACGCTGACCTTCTGGATCAGCAATCCCTGGTTTCGATTCTCCAGCGCGCTCGGCCACATGAGGTGTACAATCTCGCGGCGCAATCGTACGTGCCCCTTTCCTGGGAGCAGCCCATGCTCACTGCCGAGTTCAATGCGGTCGGGGTCGCACGCTTGCTGGAAGCGATCCGGCTGGTGGATCCTTCGATTCGGTTTTATCAGGCATCGTCGAGCGAGATGTTCGGCAACGCCCGCGAGGTGCCGCAGAACGAACAGACGCCGTTTCACCCGCGCAGTCCTTACGGCGTTGCCAAGACCTATGGCCATTACATCACGGTCAACTACCGCGAGAGTTATGGCTTGTTTGCCTGCTGCGGGATTTTGTTCAATCACGAGTCCCCCCGCCGCGGAAAAGAGTTCGTCTCGCGCAAGATTACCGACGCCGTTGCCCGCATCAAGTTAGGCTTGGCTCGGGAGCTGCGGCTGGGCAACCTCCGAGCGCGGCGCGATTGGGGATACGCCAAAGACTACGTGCGCGCGATGTGGCTGATGCTGCAACGAGAACGGCCGGCGGACTACGTGATCGCAACGGGCGAAGCGCACAGTGTGGAAGAGTTTGCACGGCTGGCTTTTGCCGAAGTGGGACTCGATTGGAGAGACTTTGTGCGGGTAGATCCTGCGCTGTTCCGGCCGGCGGAAGTGGATCACTTGATCGGGGATGCCAGCCGGGCCAAACGCGAGCTGGGTTGGGAGCCGACGGTGCGCTTCCCCGAGCTCGTCGCCTTGATGGTACGAGCGGATCTCGACGCGGTGGCGGCAGAGCTGGCCGAGCCGGAACGCAGTGGTTCGCAGGTCTGATGGCCACCGTCGCCCGTTTGGTGCTGGTGATCGGCGGCAGCGGGTTTGTGGGAAGGCACGTTCTTCGCGCGTGCGTAATGGGAGGTTTGCCCGCGGTGGGCACCTTTCATCGGACATCGCCGCAGCACGCCGTTGGCGATGAGAAAGCCGAGATTGCCTGGGAAAGGGTGGATATTGGTGACCCGGCGAGCGTGCGCGTCGTCCTGGATCGCTGGCGGCCGATCTGGCTCATCGTTCTCGCCGCACAAAGTAGCGTGGCGGCTGCCTCCGGCGATGTGGGCAAGACTTTGGCGGTCAATGTGCTCGGACCCTGGAACGTGTTCTCTGCAGCGCGCTCTGTGAAGAGCCTGGAGAAGATCGTGTGGGTCGGTTCGGGTGAAGCGTACGGGCACGTTGCGGGTGCGGCCGATCGATGCGAGGAGACGATGGCGCTGCAGCCGATCACAGTTTACGGGCTGAGCAAGGCCGCTGCCGATGGATTGGCCGCGATCTTGTCGCGTCGCGGAGAGCTACCCATCGTTCGCGCGCGGTTGTTCCCCTGTACCGGACCCGGCCAGTCTTCGCGTTTCGTTTGTGGAGACTTTGCCCAGCAAATCGCGCTCGCTGAGCGACGCGGGGAAGCGGTGACGATACGCGGGGGCAATCTGGATGTCGTGCGCGACTTTACCGACGTGCGCGACGTTGCGGATGCTTTGCTGGCTTTATTGCAGCATGGCCAGGTGGGCGAGGCATACAACGTGTGCTCGGGAATCGGTCGCAGTGTCCGAGAGGTGGCGGAAAGCTTGCTCCGCGTTGCGGGATGTTCCGGAAACATCGTGTCCGAAGCGAGCAAACGCCGGCCGGTAGATATCGCTCGCCTGGTTGGGAGCCCCGAAAAAATTGCCGCGGCAACCGGTTGGTTGCCGCGGCGCCCCTGGGAACAAACCTTGAAGGATCTCCTGGCCGATTGGAGAGTGCGGGTTCGAGCTAATTCAACTGATACGTGACCCGCATCGAGACCTGATCCCGATCGCGGAAAAAGCCGATTTGCTGATACTCGCCACCGATGTGGATGTAGTTCACATCGAACAACAACCAGTCGAACATCCGGTAGGTAATCACGGGATTGACCGCGTAGGTGCCGCGCACGTTGCCAATCAAGGTCAACCCCGGGGTGATTCTGCCGTGAGCGTAGGTCGTCTCCAGGTGGGTTTGGGCAAACGCTTCCACGGCTTTGAGTTGCACGTAGTCGTCCGGGCTGGTCGCGGGGGCACCAGGCTTGCGCTGGCCCGCAAAGCGGAAATCCTTTTGACCGGTTTCGTCCAGATTCCACGAACCCACGAATGCGGTGACCCAAGTGAAGCTGTTGCTCGGGTTGAGCGGGCGGAAGAAAAAGAACCGGTCAATGCCAAGTTCCCATCGGATGACATCTGCCGTGGGTACTCGGCACACCTGGGTCGGCGTTTGGTTGGAGCCCTGCCTTTGGTAGCAATTCGTTAGGACACTGAGCGGATTCCCCGGAGTATCCTTTGTGATTCCGAGGTTGAGCTCGGGGATGAAGCCGGGTTCGTTCTCAAAGTACACCACCTGCATGCGGATAATACTGTCGATGGGTTCGAGGAAAAACGTGTTGGCGAGGCCGTAGGCGTTGTAGCGCTCGTTGTGGATGGTCTGAGTGATGAACAACGACACTCCCTCCGGAGTGCGGCGTAAACCACGGCTGAGGGGGACGGGTTGCTGAGGGAACGTCGTGTACATCCAGGCGCTCACGGTGAAGAACCGATTCACCACAGTTTGTACCCGGAAGCCGTAGCGGCTGTTCTCGAAGCGTTTTCGGGGAATGAGGTCTTGCAAAACAAACTGCACCCGAGCACCTTCATAAAGGGGCCCGAGCTGATCTCGTAGGAGTTGCTGCGGGTCCTTTCCCCCCGGGGAGTAGGGGCTCACTCCCAGAATGGGCAGAATCCCTGTATTGACGTCCAGATCCCCGGGCACCCAATATGCCTCGACAAAGCCACTCGATAGCGGCCCCAAGGTTTCGAACAGGCTCAGGCTGCTGCGCACCGTCCACAGTGGAATGCGGGCCTCGTCGATTTCTTGGAAGAGACCGGGTGCAGCCAGGGTGACGTCAAACGGATTGTTTTGATCCAACAGTGCGATCGTATCCGCTTCCCCCCAGGAAATCGCCTGGCGTCCGATCCGGATAAAGAACGGGCCCTTGCTGAAGTTCAAATACAGCTCGTTGATGCGACGGCGAGTGGCGAAAATGTCCCGAGGGTTTTGCACCTCAACGCCCGGAAAGTAACTTTCCACGGGTCCGGTTGGTTGGTCCACAAACTCTGGACCCTCCAAGTAAAACGCCCCCAGCCGCAGAGGTCGCGGCCAGCCTGCATTGACCCGTCGCGCTGCGTCCCGGAACTGCCGCGGGCCGTAGTCATAAATGCCATCGTAAAAGCCCCACGCGGCCACCCGGAAACTCACATCGTCTGGTTTGAAGGCGGCGAGCCACTCCGGCCAATAAGGTGTCAGCTTGCCCTCGAACTCGGGGTTGTAGAAGTTCCGATGCTCCACCATTTGGCCCAGCTTTGTCACCGGGACTGTGTCCCCTTTCGGGGGTGACTCGGAGTCCTGCACGCGGATGGAGAAGCGGCTGTATGTTCGCAGCCGCACTTGGAAATTTTGCCCTTCGTCAATGTACAAGGCGAGCGAAGGTGTGGCGAGAGCGATGCCGATGGCCCACACCAGCCCATGACCGAACCGCACTTTCCTTCTCATCGCATCCCCCCTCATCGGGTTTGTCTTATCGTTCGGCGGACCCGAACAAGTGTTCGTCTTGTACTTCTGCAACCGCCTTAGAGTCAAGGGAAAACAGCGTCCGTCGGAAGGCGTCTGGACTACCGGCCAGTGGGAACGTCCAAGGGAATGGAGCTGCCCGCTAGTGCGGGCCACGAGCTGTAAAAGCCCAGCGCGACAAGCTGTCGCCGGCATTGTTCGCGGGCCCGGGGGAACGATGGGCGAGCACGGTGCAGCGCGCGCCTCGCTGTACAACCGTTGGCGGAATACGGTGGCGCGAGTGCTTCGAATTCGCGGCAAAGACGGCAACGGGTCATAGTGCTGCCCGTTCATCGCCTGCGCCCCCGCGGGTGCACCGAGGGGGACTGTTCGGCCTGTCCCCAGGCAATCGCGGGCGGCTACAGTTCTTCGATGCGGCCGAAACTTTCTGTGCGGGCCATCCCACGATTCACCGCCACTCGAGCTGCCGCAACGCTACAGCCACGAGCGCCGTTACCGCGCCCGCCAACGCCCACCCCATACCCACAGGCACGGGCGCTGCGGTGCTGTTTGGGAGCGCAGGCCCTCCTTGGTCGACGATCGTCCCGTACAACGTCCATGCAGAGGAACGAGGGGCTCGGCTGTGGGGTGGAGCAAGCATCTGCCTCGAGAAAAACTCCGCCCCCTGCGCCGAAGCTGGGATCGAGCACGCCGTTGGCCGTGTAGCCAAGCACGGCGCAGGCAAGCGTTGGCGTGTTGATGTCGACGAATAGGCTCGCAGCAAGCACGAACTTGCCATCCGCTTGGCGGGCCAGACCTGCTGGGTCGAGGACATCGGCCCCAAACCCAAGTAGTTGCTCGGTGTCGGTGATCAGTACTCCGTTGCTCCCGAAGGATAGATCCGCCTGTCCCGGAGCACCGATCGCCGGCCGGCGGTGGGCGGGAGCGCGCTAATCGCGCTGGCGGCAAGGAAAGCCGCGAGGATGCGCGGGCGCGTGGTCGGGCGAACCGCGTACATCTTCCGGCGGCGACCAGAGCTGTGCGCGTACGTTTCGGCCATGTGTTCCTCCGCTTCCTGGCGGTCGTGCCGGGGCCGGACACACATCCTAGGTCGCGCCAGCCTGGAATGGCCTGACGCGTACCGCAACGTTTTCAAGGAAGCAATACGCTTCCGCCGCGCTCGGAGGGAAGTTGGGGTGCTCCCGGTTATCGGATGGATTCGACGGTGGTTCGCTCAGCCTCGCCAGAGTTCGTCTCCGAGGATGGGCAAATCATGGTTTCCCCCTCTCGCTCTCGCGGCGGGTTCGCTGCAGCCGTTACGTTGAGTCTATCGGACCGGTGGGATAACGTGCGTCGCCGCCGAAGGGTGCGCAGGAAGACAGATGGTGCAGTGGGGATGGCTACAATGGTTTGCGGTTCAACGACTCGCTCTCCTGATTGTTACATGGTTTGCGAGTGTTTCGATCGCGTTGGCGCAGCTTCCGGGGGATACCAACTGCGACGGAACGTCGAGCCCGGGTGATTTGTTGGCGTTGCAACGGATCTTGTTCGGCGCGCCACTCCTGCCCTGTGGCTTTGCAGACGAAAACCTGGATGGTCGGATCACGGCTGCGGATGTGTCTGCGTTAGTGCAACGGGTCACCGCCCCACCACCCCTGGGACCGGAAGTCACGTACTTTGGTTTGGCTTCTGCCGACGGTACGCCGCTGCAAAGCAGTGGCACGTTGGCGGGAGCGGTGGTCTATCAACGTCCGGCCGGACAAGGGTTCAAGCTCGTGCTCGAAGCCCGCCCGGGCGCTGGAGGCGTGTCCGTGGGTCAAACCATCTTTGCCAGTGATCCTCGTGATCCGAGCATCCGTCCCGATGTGTGGATTGTAGTGAGCCAGCCACTGGGAGACGGCAGCCCTGCAGTTTGTGACGGCGGTGTGCCTGCTGTGCATCCGCCGGACTTTCGGGCATTGCGTCGCATATCCGATGCGATCAACGATCTGACTTGTAACTTGGCGGTGGCCACCTCCCCAGCGTTTTCTTGCACCAGCGATCGTTTTGGTCGGCCAGCTTTCGTGGACGACACCACGCAAGTGCAATTTTGCCTGCAGGTGACTCGGCAGTTGATCTTTTCCGACGGGGAAACCCTGGTGACTGCAGTCGTGCGGGACCGCGCGGGCAATTTGGGACCGCTCGTGCAGATGCGGCTGCGCGTCGGCCCGGGCCCATTTGACGCGACTGCCTCGCCCACCGCGACGCCCACCATCACGCCGGTGCGACCGACTCCATCGCCCACTCGCATTCCGAGCTTCACGCCCACCCGGACCGTTGCCGCCACGGCAACGCCAACGTCTTCCGCAACTCCGAGTCGCAGCCTAACTGCGTCTCCCACATTCACTCGGCCGGGGACGGTGGCGACCTCCCCTCCAGTGGCTCCAACGGCCACCCCATCGTCTCCCGTGCCATCCCCCTCGACAGGCCCCCCGACAACACCACCGACGTCCATACGGTCTCCGTCTGCCACGAGCAGTCGAACAGCGACGTGGACCCCTTCCCCCACGTCTACCCGCAGCGCCACCGCGACCAGAACCGTGAGCACCACAGCGTCGCCGACGCCTACGGTATCTCGAACGCGCACGCCGACACGCTCCCCCACGGCCCCTCCTGGACCGGTGATTCGTTTTTTTGGTTTGACCCGATCCGATGATTCGATCCTCGAGCCGTCTGGGTTGAGCCCCGACGGGGTACCGATTTTCACCCGGCCCCAAGGCTTTGGGTTTAGTATCGTGGTGGAAGCTGCCCGAGGACCGAGCGGAAACGAAGTGGGTACTGACACATTTATCCCCAGTCTGACAGCTCTGCCGGACCTGCAAATCGTTGCTTCCCGCGCGTTGGGAGACGGTAGCGATGCAGTGTGTGACAGCAGCGGCCCGAATGCTGGTGGGGTTCCGCCGTTGGATCCGCCGAACTTCTTGCCTACGGAGGCGGCGATTCGCGTCATGAACGACTTTGGATGCCGGTTTGTGGATGGCGCTGGTTCTCCGCGTGGGCGTGGCAGCCAAGAGGCGTGCACGCGTGTTCCGCCAGAAATGGACTTTCGCTTCGTGGCATCGGACAGCTCCGTGCAGTTTTGCGCGGCGGTGACGCGAGTGCTGGAGTTCCCCCCGGGGGACACGGTGTTGACGGCACGCGTTCTCGACCAAACATCGGCGGATGCCCCGCCGGGCAGTGGCGTACCCGGACCGACAGCCCGAATCATCGTGCGCATAGGAACCCCCGTCTCGCCCGCGCCGTCACCGTCAACGACGGTAACACCACCCCGGACGTCAGTGGCCAGTTCTACCCCGACTCGCTCGATCGCATCCGCCTCGGCGACGCCAAGCACAGTCGCGACCAGCGGCAGTGTGTCTCCCACGCGGACGCGCACGAGAACCCCGACGGCGACGAGGACGGTTGCGCCCTCGCCGACGCAGACCCAAGCGAGCGCCGGGCCAGTGGTCACGTTTTTCGGTTTGGCCAGAGCGGACGGCACATTGCTCGACGCTACGGGCACGAACGAACAGGGAGTTCCCGTATACGTGCGGCCCGTGGGGGCCGGTTTCTTTGTGGTCGTCGAAGCGAAACCCGGTCCAGGGGGTGCGCCCGTGGGGTTGACCACGTTCCAGCCGGACCTCTCCTCGCTTCCCGATCTTCAAGTAGTCGCGAGCCAATCGCTGGGAAATGGCAGCGCGGATGTATGTGATGCCCGCGGTCCAAACGCTGGCGGAGTGCCTGGGGTCGACCCGCCACGCTTTGACGACGTGGGCGTGGTCAACGACTTGGCATGTCGGTTTCGCGATGGGGGAGACGAGCCGCGAGGCCGGGCCCAGTCCGATGCTTGCGTGCTGTTCGAAAACGGGGGTTTTGGTTTCGTGCAGCCGGATACCACGGTACAGTTTTGCGCTTTCGTGGATCGGGCGTGGGAATTCAGTCCCGGGGATACCATGTTGACGGTGCGGGTGCGGGATACCAATGCCACTGTCAGCGCAGTAGCGCAGATGATCGTGCGGGTGAGCCCCTAAAACCGGTTTGGAGCGCGCAAAAGTTGGGGTCCAAGTGGAGCGCTCGTCCGCGCGAAGGGGAGTGCGAGTTTTGCGGCTGTTCTAAGCAAGAGAGATTACCGGCGACTGCTCAGGCGTGATTGTCTAACCTCGAAGGCCTTTACCGACATTTTGGAACCTAGCCGGGGACCGGAACATCGGTGCTGGTGTGAGTGGCCTCGTTTGGCCGCAGTTTAGAGAGGGAAAAGCAGGTATCCGCCTGGAATCGGCCCGCAGTGACGGAGGACCTGTGCGCGGCGCCGTTTGCTGTGAGCTCTGAGGTCGGAGAACGAGCGTATTGGGTTTTTCTTGTGCCGCGGCTCGAGCTGCGAGAGCCTGCCGGAAGGGTGGAAAGGGGCAGCGGTCGTGTCGTGGCGGGGCGACCCGACGGCGCCCGCGGTATGGAATTGCGATCCGAGTGCGGTACAGCTTGAGGGTGGATTCACTTAGGGCACCGGCTGCGAGCCACGGACTGACGGTGGCTGATCCCGGTCGAACCTGCCAGGAGGAAATCGATCTTTGTCACCTCGGTTGTCGTCGCGGACGGCGCAAGTTTGGCTTTGCCGCTATGAGCGCGGAATTTCCATTACTGGTACATTCGCTCCTTCGGTGGAGTGCGGTGCGGCGAGAGACGACGAGTGGGGAGAGGTAGGCATTATGGAAGTCTTTGCCTGAACTTCGGGTCGGTTCCGGGTAACCGGCCTAGGGGGGCTTTTGCGTCCCAGGGGATCGGTGTCGTGTGCCGGTTCGACGTGGACGCGCCCAACGCCTAAACAATAGCGGACCGACTGGCGGGCAACGATGCGGCCACCCAGCATGCGGGAGAGCACGAGCGATGGTTGGTTTTCTACGCGTATAAAACCGACCACTGTGCGGATCCCATGAGCCGAGAGCCAGGCGGTGGCTTGGCGGCTGAGCACCCAGGCAGCCGCTCTTTCACCGGGAACGCTGAAAATTCCTGCGGTCAAGCGACTAGGCTCGATAAGCTTGTCTGCAAGGACCCCAAACCATGGCTGGTCCGCCTTGGCACGGTCGGCATACCAGCTCGCTCCCACGATGCGTCCATCGCGCAGTGCCACGAAGGCCTCGGGCAAACACTCGCGCAGTCGGGCACACCGCACCTCGATCGGGCTACGGTTGAGGTCAAAAGGGGCCAAGCGGGCCACGGATTCGATATCTGCTTCCGACATCTGCCGCACGACGATGCCGTTCACGGTTGCGGGCAGCTCGACCGGGTGCACCGGGGGATCCAGATAACGGATCAGGATAAAATGCTCCTCTTTACCGAAGAGTCGGCGCCAGGCGCGGCGGACCGTGGGGCCAAGGCCGTCCAACCGGTAGCTGAGCAGCAGCGTTCTGGGCAGATCCCACAGAACCCTCATTTCTTGTGCGGCTCCGGGTTTTCCTTGGAGCTTACTGCAGGCTCGCCCCCCGCCTTGAGTTTTTGCAGTAGCAGCCCCAGCTGGTAGCGCCGCCGTATGACTTCCGGCGGCTCTTCCACGCTCGCTGGTAACGGCTGGTACCCGCAGAGTTGGAGAGTGGGATTGCAGATGCGCGCGAGCTGACTGATGGTGTGACGCGGGAGTTTCTTCCAGCGCCCGACGCTCACGGCGTCAACAGAGGAACGGCCATAAGTTTTCCAGTCTCCGAGCCCCACCCCATCCCGAGAAGCAAGGGCCTGCTCGGTCCATTGGAGGTCCCAGCGCTCGCCGAGAAATCCCATGATCTTGGTCATCGTTCCATTGGGGTCCGCCGTCAGCTCCTCGTATTTCACAACTAGGGCATTGTGCGGGTGGCGTGCTGCGAACTCGTGAACTGCGGTGGCGAGATCCACCCAGGCGTGTGCAAAGGCTTCGAGGACCATCGGATAGCGCACCACGTAAGTGTGCAGTTCCTGGAGATAGCCCCCGTTTTTCTCGCACAGCTCTTGGATGCTGCATGCTACATCTGCACCGTGCCGCTGGATGCACACGAACGCGCAGGAGTCTCCGCAGAGGGCCTCAATTTCCGTCAGATAAAAGATATCGAAGGCAGTTTTGGACGCCCAGCGCTGCTTACCTTGGCGCGCGGCGTACTCTCGATGAAAAGAAAAAGCGAGCTCGCGCAGTCGTCCCAGGATCTCCTCGCGCGAGAACCCAGCATAGCCGAGGCCGTCGAGCACCCCGATCCCGACGCCATCAGCGGTGCGTTCGCAGCGCAGAAAGCGGCCGCAAGCAGTGAACACGTTGGTTTCAGCGGGGCAGGCAATGTTGGGGTGCGCATCCAGGAGGCGGCGCAAGAGCGTTGTGCCTGATCGGGGTGCCCCGAGAACCAATATGCCTTCGTATCGATCCGCTCCACGGCTCATGACGCATTCTCCGGGAACGTGGCGGTGAACTGGCTAACATCGTCTAGGACAACACGGCCGCTCCTAATGTCTACCACCACCTCTCGCGGCGGGGGATGCCCGATGAAGTGGATTGGACTTGCGGTCAGCCCGTAGGCACCGCTGCACTCGATGCCGACCAAGTCACCGGCGCCGAGTCCGCGAAACTTGACGCCGCGGCCTAGGGTGTCGATCGTCGTGCACAGCGGTCCCACGAGCGTAAACTCTTCTTCGTCGCCCTGGTCAGGGGTTACTTTGAACATCCGGTAATTGCGATGGATCACGCTGCCCAAGAGGCCAGCCGCCCCAAGGTGATGATTCATACCCCCATCGCATAGGGCAATGTTGGTCCCTCTCGATCGCTTGGTGCGCACCACGCGGGTCAAGTAGACGCCGGCTTCGCCGACCAGATATCGCCCCGTTTCGAGGACGAACTCCGTCGCCGTGAATTCTGGCTCTCGGCGGAGCGCGTCCAGGCGCGCATTTGTGCGCCCTGCGACGGCTGCGAGATCAAGCGGCCGATCGGATTCGTGATACGGGATGCCCAGCCCGGACCCAAAGACCAGGCGGCGGGGTGTCACCCGCGCGGACCGGCTGGCGCGCCGGAAGAGGTCCGCAAAGATTTCGTAGTTCTCTGCGATCGCATCTGCCCGGAGACATTGCGTGCCAGAGTACGCATGAAACCCGGAGACGTCCAGGTGGCCAACGCGGCAGATGTATTCCAGCACTTCCTCCATGTCTTCCTCGTCGACGCCGAACTGGGTCGGCTTGCCGCTCATATGGACCCCGAACCCACGCGGAACACAGCGGGGCGCGAGACGCACTAGGACGCGCTGCCGTACCCCAAGCCGAATGCATATCGAGCTGAGGAGGCGCGCCTCGTCAAGCGATTCGAGCACCACGTCGCCCACTCCGAGTCGCACGGCGAACTCTAGCTCGCGGTCGGTTTTTCCTGGCCCGGTGAAGGTCAGTGTGCTTGGTGGCCACCCGCATCGTACAGCGCGTTCGATCTCGCCGGCAGAGGAGACATCGAGCAGGTCGACTGTACCCCTCATCCGGCGGAGCAATTCAGGATTGGGATTGCTCTTGACGGCATAGCTAATCCGAAAACGGCCTCCAAAGGCTTGCCGAACCTCCTCGATGCGTTGGCGAATTTGCGGCATGAAGTAGACATACGCTGGGGTTCCGAACTCCTCCGCCACGCGCGCGAGCAGCTGTCGCACGGGCTGGCCATCAGCTCCCATGGCGAGAACCTACGTAGGCTAGAATCCTTCCCACAGTGTCGAGATGGTCGAGGCTCACGTCCTCCGGTTCGAAGGAAACGGCTGCCTCCGTCTCTACGTACACGATGAGCTGCGCCAGCCCCACCGAGTCAACCAGACCCGAGGAGAAGAGCGGTGTCTCGTCCGTGATATCCGAGGTGTCCACGCCGAGATTCTCCTCGAGAAACTTGATCAGCGCTTGTCGGTCGAGTCCCATTCCGATGTGCAACCTCCATGTTTCACCCGCAATTGCTGGCTAGGCTTTCCAGTAACGGCTTTATGTCTGCTTTCCCTGTCGCCGTTCGCGGAATTGCTTTCACGAAAATCATGTTTTGCGGGACCATGTAACTCGGCAGGCGCCTGCTCAACTCCTTGCGGAGGTACGACAGGGTGAGATCGGTTCCCCGTGTAGGCACCACAAACGCAGAGAGCGACCCATCGCCGTCCGCCGCGGGGTACCCGACCACGACGGCGTCGTGCACGCCAGGTACACACAGGATCTGCTCCGTGACTTCCTGGGGATATACCCGGTTCCCTTGGATCTTCACCATTCCGTCCCGCCGGCCTTTCAGGTACAGGAAACCCTCGTTGTCCAGGTAGCCCAGATCGCCGGTGAAAACCGCCATCGTCGATGGGTCCGTAGGCCCGTAAAAAGGGTTGGGTTGGAGTTTGCGCCGCTCTCCCTCGCTAAGCGCACGGTTGCCGAGATACCCCTTCATAATCCCGAGACCCGTGTGCACGATTTCCCCGACCTCCCCTGGTGCACATGGGGTTCCGTCTTCCCGCACCACATAGATGCGAACGCCTGTAAATGCCCGGCCGACGCTGTCAGGTTTTCGACCGAATTCTTCGGGACGAAGCGAAGCGGTGCGGAACGCTTCCGTCTGCCCGTATGTCTTGAAGATCGCCGCTCCATCCACTACCTGGCGGAGCTGCTCCAGCAGAGGCGTTGGGAGGCTTCCGCCTGAAACCGTCACATAGCGGAGCGCGCGATGCGCCCCCGACCTGTCGAACCGCAGTCCAGAACGAATCAAATCCTGCCAGATCGCCGGGACGCCGGAGATTCCGGAGACCCCTCGCGCGGCGGTGGCCGAGAGCATGTCAGCAGCCAGCCAGGTGTTGAGGATGACCAATTCCGCCCCCACGTATAGGGACGAAAGCAATTGATTCAGGCCCACATCGAAGGAGAAGGGCAATATGCTCAGCAGGACGTCTCTCTCAGAAAGTTCGAACCATTCCACTTCGGCAATAGCGCGCTGCACCAGGTCCTCCGTAGTGACCAGAACGCCCTTCGGCTCGCCCGACGATCCCGAAGTAAACAGGCAGGCTCCAACCTCGCTGTTCTGACCAGCTCCGGATGGCACCGTTTGGTCGTTCGCTTTCGGCACAGAGTGCACGATGGCGCGCGCGCGAAGCTCTGCCAGCGTCTGCGCGTGCAGGGATCCGACCTCCCGATCTCCGACCAAACCCCATGCCGTTTGGCTCTGGTCGAGCACAGCCGAAACGGATCCGCGGAGGGCGACGAGCCCCATTGGGTCGATCAGGCAAAGAGAAGCCCGACTGGCCTTCAGGATGCCCGCAATTTGGGGTCCGCGGTATTTAGGATTTACAAAGCAAAACGCACGGCCCGACATCATCGCGCCGATCATGGCCGCGACACTATCTGCCGATTTTGCGACCAACAGAGGCACGATCGAACCAGGAGCGGAGTGTTGTGCGAAAAATGAGGCAAACTGCGATGCTCGGGTATAGAGCTCGGCATACGTGGTTTCCACGGAGTGGCGGGAATCCCACGTACAAACTGCTACTCGAGACCCCCTGTCTGTGGCGTGGCTTGCGACGCGGCAAAGCAACGCGTTGGCGTGTGCCGGAAGTGTCGGTCCTGAAAACACGGCCGAGCTGTACTGCCCGAAAAACTCTCTGTCAAGCAGAGCCACAGGTCTTGGGCGCGACCAGCCCTTTGCCAGTGAGAGGGAGCAGCGGCAAAGGGCTGAGAGTGGCGAGATCTACAGCGAGTGCCGTCGATCCTATGAGGGTGAGGTTGCGAGATTTCGCCTCAAGGGGCCGCCGCGGATTTCCGGCGAGTCATGCAACGAGACGGCCAGCGCCTACGGTTGTCGAGGTGTGAGACGCGCAAGACCACAGCGAACAGGTCTCAGCGTGTCAACTCGCTGGGATTGCTCGGTGCTGAGCAAGAAGGGCCCGTAGTTTAAGGGTAGCGAACTCGGTGACCACACCTGGCCGAGACGTCCCACCAGTTCATGTCCCCTATATGTGCCTCGACGCTAGCTGGCGTGCCCAGGGTAAGTCATGGCGTGTTCAACGTGTGCAAAAGGAGCAATTCCAGTACCGAGTGCGGCAAGCTTGGTGTTGTACTTTCTCTCGTATCGGGATAGAAACGCTTAGGGGTGCCGTGCGGAATTCTGGATACAGGGAGGGCGCAGCAATGACGAGGTTCGGGGTGAGGTGTTTGGGGGCTGGGCTGGTTGTTCTCGTGGCCACTTTGGCGGGCTGCAGCGGCGACGACGCGCCGATTCCCCTGGCATCTTCGCCGACCTGGACTCCCGCCGCAGTCATAACCCCTTCGCCGGTACCGAGCTCGACACCCACGGCAACGCCGCTGCCCACGATTGGGCCGCGAGTTTCCTATTTTGCGCTGGCTCGGGCGGATGGAATGATTCTCGATGCGAGCGGTACGACTGCCGACGGCATTCCCGTTTACGTGCGGCCATCTGGGGCGGGGTTTTTCATCGTTGTCGAAGGAGCGCCGGGAATCAGTGGTGCGCCCGTAGGCTTGTCCACGTTCCAGCCGGACCTGGCGAGTTTACCGGACCTGCAAATCGTGGCGTCGCGGCCGCTCGGAGACGGTAGCGAGGCGGTGTGTGACCTCTCACCTCCGGGTGGCGGTGTGCCCGCCGTGGATCCGCCGGAGTTCTCGCCGAAACCCGAGATCATTGCTGCGATCAATGATTTCGCTTGCCGCTTCCGGGATGGGGAAGGGAAGCCGTCTGGTGTTGGTCCCGCCGATGCGTGTACGTTGTTCCCTTCGGGAGACTTTGCCTTCGTCAACCCCGCGAGTACGGTGCAATACTGCGCGCAAGTGTCACGGATCGTCGCCTTCCCGGTGGGGGATACGGTGCTGTCGGTGCGCTTGCGCGACGTGTTAGGGAATGTCGGCCCGGTGGCCAAAATCGTGGTGCGCGTGCAGCCGGCACCAACTTTGGGTGCCACGCCAACTGTCACTCCGACGCCCTTTCCCTCGGAGGAGCGGGGGCCGGTCGTGACTTTCTTGGGTATTATCCGAGCGGATGGCACGCTTGTCGAACCCGCGGATGTTTCGGAGGAGGGCGTACCCGTTTACACGCGCCGCGGCGGATTTGGTTTCGGGCTTGTGATCGAAGGGAAACCGGGGCTCAGCGGCCAGCCGGTCAGCCCACGTACCTTCCAGCCGGATCTCGTTACGTTTCCCGATCTGCAGATCTGGACGTCGCGCGACCTGGGCAATGGCAGCGCGGCAGTGTGCGACCGGCCGGAAGTTCGGCCCAACGCAACGCCCGTGCCTGGAGGAGGAGTGCCAGCGACAAATCCACTGGATTTCGCGCTCACCGAGGACAACATTGCTCGCGTGAATGATTTTGCTTGCCGCTTCCGCGACGGTCAGGATCAACCGTTCGGGCGTTTTGAAGGCGAACAGTGCGTGCTGCTGCCGAGCGGCGACTACGGCTTTGCGGCGCCCGATAGTCAGGTGCAGTTCTGCGCAATGGTAGACGCAGTCATTGCTTTTCCCGCTGGAGAGACACTGATCACTGTGCGCCTGCGAGACGTGGACGGGAACGTCGGCCCACCCCGATCCATGATCGTGCGCGTGCTATAAGCCGAAGCTTGTGGCAGTCCCTCTCGATCAGTTGTTGCACGGCCTGCAGTACGAATTGTTGCAGGGTAGTGCCGCCGTGCCGGTGAATGCGGTCGTTGCCGATTCGCGCGAGGCCGTCCCTGGTAGTGTTTTTGTGTGTTTGGGCGGGTACCGGACGGAAGGGGGCGAGGTACGGGCCGACCGCCACGAGTTCGTCGCGGATGCCATTGCGCGCGGGGCGGTGGCATTGGTCGTCCAACGTGCCGTGCGCGCACCCGAGGGCGTCGCGGTTGTGCGTGTGGAAGACGTTGGGAGTGCGTTGGCACACGTATCCCGGCGCTTTTATCGCGACCCTTCGCGGGAGATGGTCGTCGTGGGGGTGACCGGCACCAGTGGCAAGACATCCACGGTGTTTTTTATCGACTCGGTCTTTCGTGCCGCTGGCTGGCCGACAGCTCGGCTCGGAACGATCGAGCACAAAGTTGCCGATCGGACGTATCCCGCGAGTCAAACGACACCAGAGGCGCACCAACTCCAGCGCTTGTTGCGCATCGCTGCAGATGCCGGCTGCAAGGCCGCAACCATGGAAGTTTCCTCGCACGCGTTGGAACTGCGGCGCGTGGCAGGGATCGCCTTCGACGTCGGGGTATTTACCAATCTCGGGCGGGATCATTTGAACTTTCACCCAGACATGCATCATTACCGGCGCGCGAAGGGCCGGTTGTTCGAAGAGCTGGCAAGCGGAGGCAAGGATGCCGTGGCAGTCATCAACCGCGACGATGCCGCGGCTGGGTATATGATCGAAGTTAACCGGGGGCGGTTGCTCACGTTCGGTGCAAGCGCGGATGCGGATGTGCGAATTGTGGACGCCCGTTCGTCCCTCGAGGGTAGTTGGTTTGTGGTGGTCACGCCTGCAGGCAGGTGCGAAGTGAGGTTGCCGTTCCCAGGTCCCTTCCAGGTTTACAATGCTACAGCAGCGCTCGCAGTGGGCGTTGCCCTGGGGATCCCGTTAAAACGTATCGTCGAGGGGCTGGCGCAAACACCGGTCGTGCCGGGTCGTTTCGAAGTGGTGAACCCGGGAGATGAGTTTTTGGTGGTGGTGGACTATGCGCACAAACCCGATGCACTGGAGCGAGTGCTTCGCGGTGCGCGGTCCCTCGGACCTCGGCGTGTAATCACCGTTTTTGGTTGCGGAGGAAACCGCGATCGCGGCAAGCGGCCCCTGATGGGGGAGGTGGCCGCGCGCCTGAGCGACCTGGTTGTCGTTACTTCCGACAACCCGCGCGGCGAGGACCCACTGGCGATCATCGGGGAGGTCGTCTCGGGTATTCCGTCCGAGTGTCGACAACGCGTTCATCTGGAGCCGGATCGGCGACAGGCGATAGAATGGGCAGTGACGCGGGCCGAAGTTGGAGACGTGGTGTTGATCGCGGGCAAGGGTCACGAAACGTATCAAATTTTCGGAGATCGGGTCCTACCGTTCGATGATCGGGAAGTCGCCCGCCAAGCGTTGCGCATGCGCGGCTAGCGTGGCTTGCGCGCCGGTGCGGGAGCAGGCAACTGTTTGAGACACGAAATGCAGAGCGAGGAGGCGCCATGAACGGCTTAATGATGGATGAACCACTGTTGCTCACCACGTTGATTCGCCGCGCCGCGCGGCTGTTTTGGGAAAAGCGCATCCTGTCGCGCACGCGGTATGGCGTGGTCGAGTACACCTACGCCGATTTGTACCGTCGCGCCTGTCAATTGGGGCACGTGCTCGAACAACTCGGGGTACAGCCCGGAGAACGAGTAGGAACGTTCGCCTGGAACACCTTTCGGCACTTGGAGCTGTACTTCGGGGTGCCTGCAAGTGGCCGGGTTTTGCACACACTGAACATTCGGCTGTTCCCGGAACAAATCGCGTACATCGTGAATCACGCGGAGGATGCCGTCATTTTCGTGGACGAGTCGCTGGTTCCCCAGCTCGAAAAGCTCGCTCCCGAGCTGCACACGGTGCGCGCATACGTGGTCATGGGCGATGGTGCGGTTGCGGAGACGAGCCTAAAGCCAGTGTATCGTTACGAAGCGCTTCTTCGTTCGGCAGCGACTGCGGATCCATTTCCTCGCCTCGACGAACAAACGGCCGCGGCCATGTGTTACACCTCCGGGACGACCGGCAACCCGAAAGGCGTGCTTTACTCCCACCGGGCGCTGGTCTTGCACACGTTCGGACAGTGCTTGGCGGACGCCTTCGGGCTGTGCGAGGCCGATGTCGTCATGCCCGTAGTTCCCATGTTCCATGCGAATGCTTGGGGTCTGCCCTACGGAGCGACGATGATCGGTGCCACGCAAGTGTATCCAGGCGTACAACCCACGCCCGAAGATATTTGCCAGCTCATCGAGACCCATCGGGTCACCGTTACGGCCGGAGTACCGACGGTGCTCTTGGGGATTTTGGCCGCGCTGGAAAAGCACCCCTATGACCTATCCAGTTTGCGCTGCATTCCGTGCGGAGGCTCGGCTGTTCCAGAAAGCTTGCTGGAGCGATTCGATGCTTTGGGGATTACCGTCGTACAAGCCTGGGGCATGACGGAAACCTCACCGCTCGCGTCCGTGTCGCGCCCGTTGTCCACCATGGCCGATTGGCCGGAGGAGCGGAAACGGAAGGTACGGGCGAAGCAAGGGCGTCCCTTGCCGTTCGTGGAAATGCGCATTGTTGCGGACGATGGACGAGAGTTACCGTGGGACGGTAAAAGCGTCGGCGAGTTGCAAGTGCGTGGCCCGTGGATTGTCGCCTCGTACTATCGAGACGAACGTTCTCCGGCCTCGTTCGACGGCGGATGGTTCAAGACCGGTGACATTGGGACAATCGACGAATACGGTTACCTTCAGATCACGGATCGTGCCAAAGACGTGATCAAGAGTGGCGGCGAGTGGATTTCCAGCGTCGAGCTGGAAAATGTCATCATGTCCCACCCGAAAGTGGCGGAAGCAGCGGTGATCGGCTTGCCGCACGAGCGCTGGCAGGAACGGCCGCTCGCCTGTGTCGTGGTTCGACCAGGCCAAACGCTCACCAAGGAGGAGTTACGGGCCTTTCTCGAGCCCCGAGTGGCCAAGTGGTGGCTGCCTGACGACGTAGTGTTCTTGGATTCGTTGCCGAAGACCAGTGTAGGAAAAATCGCGAAGCGAGAACTGCGGGAGCGTTTTCGCGATTACCGCTGGCCGCAGGCGTAGTGGCATGTGCGGCATGCGGGATCGGGGCAGTGGGGCGCAGCCAGACAGAAGGAGCGAGGTAGGCACCCCCAGAGTCCCGTGGTGCCGTGATTGGCCATTCCGGGCGTTCGCTGTAAGCTTGGCGGAAGAGGATGCTGACCAATGAACGATCCAGCAACTGCCTTGGAGAGAAACGATTGGTGGAGCGAGCCTGGGCCGCTGGAGCGACTAGGTTGGCTACCGCGGTGGTTTTGCGAGCGGTTTCTCGGGCACATCCGTATGGACCCCGGAGCGGTGGCGCACATACGCAATTTGGCCGAACAAGGAACGGTGGTTTACGTCATGCGCTACCGCTCGCTGGTGGACTACATGTTGGTGGCCTTCGTGCTTTTGCGCGAAGGCTTACCGCTACCGGCCTTCGTGTCCGACATTCCGAGCTTGCTGCTCCGCCCGTTTGGCGAGATTGTCCGCACGTTGTGGGAGCGGCTTCGCAGTGGACGTTGGGCACGCGGAGCCACTCGCCACCTCGAGGATCTCAGCCGCTTGGAACAAGTGGTTCGAGCGAGGCAGCCGGCATTGATTTTCATGCGCGGGCACGTGCGTGGTTTGCCATTGCGGCAAAGTCGGCGTGCGGCCATTCGCAAGGCGCGTACTGGCACGGACTACTTGCGGGAGATTGTGCACGTAGCGGCCACGCAAGGCCACGACATTTTCTTGGTGCCCTTGGCGGTGTTGCGCGGGCGGGGGTTTCGCCGCAAAGAGTCGCGCTTGGCTACTTTGGTGTACAGTGTGCAAGAAGCACCGGGCGACTTGAAGCGGCTGGTTTCTTTGTGGTGGAACGCCAAGGAAACTAGCATTACGGTTGGGCGGCACGTTTCTGTGCGGGAGATGTTGGCGCAGTACCGCTCCGAGGGGGAAGAGCGGATTGTGCGGCGGGTAGCTCGGGCGCTCCAAATTTTTCTGTACCGGGAGGAAAAGCTAGTTTGGGGCCCGACTCTGCTTCCCAAGCGGGTGGTGCGGCAAATCGTTCTGGGTGCCGACGAGGTCAGGTCGGTCGTGCGGCAGTTGGCTCAGCAAACCGGCCAGCCCGAATCCAAATTGTGGCGAACGGCAGAGAAGTACTTCAACGAAATGGCGGCCAACTACCAAGGAGCGTTTTTTGCCATCCTCGAGTTTGCGTTCAACCGGATTTGGCCGCGCATTTTTCAAGGGGTGGACTATCGCGGGCTCGACAAGGTGGTCGAGTGCATCAAGGAGCACCCGGTGGTGTTGGTGCCCTGCCATCGCAGTCACTTCGACTACCTCATTCTTTCTTACTTGTTTCACATCAATTACTTGAGCCCGCCACACATTGCGGCGGGGATCAACCTCTCGTTTTGGCCCTTGGGCCCGCTGTTTCGAGGGGCGGGGGCGTACTTCATTCGGCGCAGCTTCGACAACGACCCACTCTACAAGGCAGTATTTCGCAGTTACCTCACCTTCCTCATTCGCGAGGGTTACACGCAAGAGTTCTTCATCGAAGGGGGCCGCAGTCGTACGGGCAAAATTCTGACCCCTAAGCTCGGAATGTTATCCGCAATCGTGAACGCCTTTATTTCTGGAGTGCGGCGTGACCTGTACCTCGTTCCCGTGTCCATCCAGTACGGGCGCGTGGTGGAGGAGGAAGCGTACAAGCGGGAGCTCTTTGGTGCCGAAAAGGAAAAAGAGTCCTTGTGGGCACTCATTCGGGCACGCACGGTGTTGCGGCAAAACCGGGGGACTGTGTACGTCACCTTTGCGGACCCGATTTCATTGCGGGAGGCCTTGGGAGATCGGCTCGAACGCTTTCGGCAGCACGCTGGGGACCCTCAAGTGGAGGAGGAAAAGCGACGCTTTATCCAGAAGCTGGGCTTCCGAATCTTGCGTGCCGTTAACGATGTAGCCGTTGCGGGGGCTACCGCCGTCAGCGCCACAGTGTTGCTGAGCCGTGCGGAAGCCGCATGGCGGTATCGCGATTTTCTGCCGCGGGCGCAGTCACTGGTGAAGTTTCTGCGGCATCGCAAAGTCACGCTGACCGCCTCTCTCGAGCGAAATGCCAACGACTTTCTGGAAAACCTCGCGTTTTTGGAAAACGGCGGCTTGATTCGCCGGCTCAAGGGTGACGACGTGATCATCCATGTGCCTGGAGACAAGCGGATGACGCTCGACTTTTACAAGAATAACATCATTCACTTCTTCCTGCTTCCGGCTTTAGTGTCACGGGCGTTGCTACAAGGGTTCCGCGGCCGCGACCTCGAAGAGCAGGTCTTGTGGTGGCTCGATTTTTACCGCTGGGAGTTCCCGCTGCCAGAAAAGCAAACCGTGCCGGCAGAAGTCGCGGAGCTGCTGGCGTATTACGAGCAAGAAGGGGCGTGGGTTCCTGAAGGGCAGGGCCGCGTGGATGCGGCGCACCCTTTTGTGGATACCACGCAGGGCTTGCTAGACAACTTCTGTGAAGCGTACTGGGTGATGGCGCGCACATTGGCGTTGTTACCGGCCAACGGTCAGTCGCTCAAGTCGGTGTTGGCGCAGGCGCGCAAGCGCTACGACACGGCCTTGTTGCTTGGCGAGGCACGACGTCCCGAGGGGAATTCGTCCGTAACCTTTGAAAATGCTGTGCAACGCTACGCTGAGCTCGGCTATGTGACTCTGAGTGGGGACCGCAAGGAGCGCATGGTACAGCGAGGGCGGCGGTTTGCCGAGCTGGAATCCATTCAACAGCGCCTTGCGCAACATATGCGGCTCGCGGTTGTCGTGGAGGGAGCGACAGCGGCTGTCGCGCGCGCTGCGGCCTCGTAAGGGAAGGGATTGCCTGCCCAGGGCATGTGCGCGTACAATGCCGGGCGTAGGATTCTGATGAACCGGCTATGGAATTGGCCGCGAGTTTGGCTTTCTGTGGTTGGCTTGGTCTCGGCGTGTCAGCAGGCGCCACCCGCCGAAATTTTAGTGCAAGTCAAAGGCGTCGCGTACGATTTTTCCAGCCAGTCGCCAGTGGTCATTCTGGCGGAAAATGAAGGTCAGCGACAGTTGCCCATTTGGATTGGCCCTGCCGAAGCGCAGGCCATCGCCATGCGGCTGGAGGGAATGACGCCGCCGCGGCCCCTCACGCACGATTTGCTCCAGCGACTGCTGCAAGAGTCCGGAGCCGAAGTGGAAAAGGTGGTGGTGACGGCCCTGAAAGACGGCGTGTACTTCGCGGAAATCCATATCAAGGGGAAACGCGGCTCGGTGAAAGTGGACAGCCGTCCGAGTGACGCGATTGCCCTGGCCCTACGTTGCGAGAGACCCATTTATGTTGCCCGCACGCTCATGGAAGAGCAGAGCCAGCGGGGCGGAGTGCAGGCGAGCAGTCCGGAACTACGCATCCGTGCCGGCATCACGGTGCAAAACTTGACCCCGGAACTGGCGCAGTTTTTTGGGCTGGAGGGAGTCGCGGGGGTGATCGTGACCGCAGCGGAAAGCAGGACTGGGCTGCGCAGTGGGGATTGCATTGTATCGGTCGAGGGCACAGCCATTCGCAACGTCGACGAGTTCTCTCAGGCTATGGAGCGAACTAAAGGCCAGCGGAAGATTCATTTGGTCGTGCACCGCGGGCGGGACAAGATCGAGCTCGTCGTGCCTGTGCAAGACTCTTGAAGCCTGCCGCGGTATCGCCGGCAACTGGCTTTCCGTCCCGGCTAGGTAAGAGCACAGTTTCGAACCGGCAGGATCGGATGGGGCGACTCCGCTTTTGTGGCCGGAGTCGCTTCCACCGCGGCTTTGGTGTTTTGTGCATCTGTATCGGGAGAATGCGAGGAGGGGGACTCGAACCCCCACGGGTGTTACCCCACTAGCCCCTCAAACTAGCGCGTCTGCCAGTTCCGCCATCCTCGCACGAAAGGCCAAGTTACTGCGGAGGAGCCGCCTGTTCTCCCGCCGACTCCGGAGCGGCGGCTTCAGCCGGCGGGGCGGCTTGTGGTGCCTGGCCCGCCTCCGCTGCGGGTGCCTGCGGAGCAGATTCTGTGTGTGCTTGCGGCGCGGGCGCCTCGAGCGGCGGTGGCTCCGGGAGGGCTTCGTCGAACACTGTCCCCGTGACCTGGTACGCACCGAGGTACGTGAGGATCGCTGCGGTGAGCATGAACACAGCGCCAAGCCCAGCGGTCATGCGGGTCAGGAAATTGCCAGCACCGGACGAACCAAACACGGTATTGCTGCTTCCTCCGCCGAACACAGCACCCATGTCAGCCCCGCGACCTTGTTGGAGCAGCACGACGCCGATCAACAACAGGCAAGTGAACACGTGAATCACGATGAGTACAGTATGCATGACCTAATTGGTTCCTTCCGATAGCATAAAACCGGCAATGCGCACGAACGATGCAGCGTCGAGACTCGCGCCGCCGACCAATGCTCCGTCAATATCCGGTTCGGCCATCAACGCGTCAATATTGTCTGGCTTCACACTGCCCCCGTACAAAATCCGTATCTCTGCCGCAACCTCGCCAAACTGTTCGAAGAGTAATTGTCGAATCCAACTGTGGACCTCTTGCGCTTGTTGCGGTGCTGCCACCCGTCCGGTACCGATGGCCCAAACCGGCTCGTAAGCGACGACGACGCGCCGCATCGCAGCAGGGTCGAGATCGAGCAACGCAGCACGCACTTGGGTGGTGACCACGGCCAGCGTTTGTCCGGCTTCCCGCTCGGCCAAGGTTTCACCCACGCAAACGATCGGTGTCAAGTTGTGTTTCAAGGCGGCGTGGACCTTGCGCCGGACCGTCGCGTCGTCCTCTCCGAAGAATTGGCGCCGCTCGGAGTGCCCGAGAATGACGAGCTCGCAACCGATATCTCGCAGCATGAGAGGGGACACTTCGCCGGTAAACGCGCCGCGCTCTTCCCAGTGCATGTTTTGCGCGGCAAGCAAAACCGATGAGCCCTGTAGAGTTTTTGCCACCGCACCGAGAGCCGTAAATGGTGGTGCTACGGCCACTTGCCGCCCGCTCATGCGGGCCACGCCTTGGCGCACGGCGTGAGCCAAGTTGCGCGCTTCTGCAATGAGCCCGTGCATCTTCCAGTTGCCGACAATCAAAGGAACGCGCACGGCTTAGGCCTCCAAGGCTGCAATGCCGGGGAGCGTGCGTCCTTCCAAAAACTCCAAGGTTGCACCACCGCCGGTGGACACATGGGAAATGCGATCTGCTTTTCCCGAGCGCATAACGGCGGCGGCGGAGTCTCCGCCGCCCACGACAGTCACCGCCCCGGACTCGACCAGGGCATCCACCATGGCCATGGTGCCGTGAGAAAATGCGGGTACTTCGAAAATGCCCATTGGGCCGTTCCAGAAGATGGTGCGTGCTTTTCTCAGTTCCGCAGCGAAAAGCTGTTCCGTTTTGGGCCCAATATCCACGCCGAAAAACCCCGCGGGAATTCCCGGGCCATGTACCTCGACCGGTGCGGAGCCGTCCAAGGACGTAGAGGTTCGGTGATCCACCGGAACCAGGAGAACTTTGCCCGTCGCGCGGGCCTGCTCCATCAAGCGCGCGGCTGCAGGCACCAGGTCCTTTTCCACTTTCGACGCGCCCACCTCGACCCCTTGCGCCTCGAGGAACGTATAGGCCATGGCACCGCCAATAAGCATTCCATCCACGACCCGAAGTAAGTTTTCCAGCACGGCCAATTTGTCGGACACTTTGGCCCCGCCCAAAAGCGCATACAGGGGGCGGTCGGGGTGATGGAGGATTTTGCTCAAATACTCGCACTCGCGTTGCATCAACAAGCCCGCGGCTTTTTCCGCCACGTAGGGCACCATGCCCACCGTGGAGGCATGGGCGCGGTGTGCCGTACCGAAGGCGTCGTTGACGTACACATCCGCGAGGCGCGCCAGTGCCCGGGCAAAGTCAGGGTCGTTTTTTTCTTCCCCCGGATGAAAACGGAGATTCTCGAGCAGGAGGGCATGTCCCGGTTGGAGTTTGTCCACCATCGCTTCCACTTGCGGCCCAATGCAGTCGGGGGCAAAGGCGACCGGCAGGCCGAGCATATTGGAAAGTTCCTCGGCCACCGGGCGTAAACTGGCTTCCGGCGTGGGTTTGCCTTTGGGGCGCCCCAAGTGCGAAGCGAGCACGACCCGGGCATCGTGTTGGAGGGCGAACCCGATCGTCGGCAATGCGGCACGAATCCGGGTCGCGTCGGCAACGTGTCCTTGGGCAAGCGGCACATTGAAATCTACGCGGACAAATGTACGCTTGCCTCTCAATTCGAGTTCCGTGATGATCCGCATGACGAGTGCTCCTCCGCGCTGCCAACCGATCGGCCCTTTGTACAACGAAAGGTGGAACTCGCAAAGTGCAGTTTCGTTTCTAACGGAACGCGTGCAGCGCTGGGCGGCAGAAAGTTGAGACGTGGCACGAGATGGGGATGTGGATGTGGTTTTTGGGGATGGGAGCGAGCCGGGCGTTAGCGCAGGAGTTCGCCGTTAGCCCGACGCCCGAAATGGATGTGTGGCATATCCTGACCCACTCCGGGCTGGTTGTGCAGAGTGTTTTGTACATCCTGGTTTTGTTCTCTGTCGCCAGTTGGGGAACGATTTTTTTCAAACTGCGGCAAATTCGTGTGGCGCGCCGGCAAACCGCCAGGTTCATCGAAATTTTTTGGGAAACCAAGAATTTGACTGCGATTCACACCGCCAGTCAGGAGTTGCGAGAAAGTCCCGTGGCCCAAGTGTTTCGTGCTGGCTATCAGGAGCTGGTGCGGCTGACGCGCACGCGGCGACCCGGAGCCGTGAGTGCCGTGGAGGATACCGATCTTGGCGGAGTGGACAATGTCGAGCGGGCAATGCGCCGCGCGATTCGGCAAGAGGTGACCCGGTTGGAGCGTGCTTTGACCTTCCTGGCGACGACGGCGAGCGCCACGCCTTTTATCGGCTTGTTCGGTACCGTGTGGGGAATCATGAATGCATTTTTGGGTCTTTCGCAAACGCAGTCTTCGAGTATCCAAGCCGTGGCTCCAGGCATTGCCGAAGCGTTGATCGCCACGGCGACCGGCTTGGTCGCTGCGATTCCGGCCGTAATTGGTTACAATCATTTCGCACGTCAAATCCGGGTTCTCACCGCAGAAATGGAAAACTTCGCCTCGGAATTCCTCAATATCGCCGAGCGACACTTTTTGAAGTAGGGCAATTGCCATGGCGTTCGATGACTCGTCTTCGGGTTCCAACGGGGCCATTGCGGCCATTAACGTGACGCCTCTTGTGGATGTCATGCTTGTCCTTTTGGTCATCTTCATGGTGACCGCGCCGATTCTCCAGCAAGGAGTCACGGTGGCTTTGCCGAAGGTGAAGGCCGCACCACTGACTGGGGAGGAGCGCCAACTGGTGGTGACGTTAGATTCTCGCGGGCAGGTCTACCTCAACGATGCCCCAATCCGGGTAGAGGATTTGGGCTCGAAGCTGCAGGCGATATTGCGCCAGCAGCCGCAGAAGCAGGTTTACTTGCGCGCGGATCAAAGCGTTCGCTACGGCGAAGTGATGCGGGTCATCGCGGCGGTCAAAGCAGCCGGGATCGAGCGGCTCGGGATGGTCACGGAGCCGCCACGCGAGGAACCGAAGCGGTAGCCGCGCCGCATGGTGAGGGGTCGTGTGGAGAAGCGAGAGGGATTTCGGTTCCGAACCCAAGTGGGAGCCAGCGTTGTGGGGGATGATCGCTGTCTCCGCTTTATTGCACGCGCTGCTTGTGGGGGTGGCCCTGTGGATGCCCAAGCATTGGTTCGTGCGCCCCGCGCCGCCTTTGGTGTCCTACACAGTGGATCTCGTGGCTCCCGAGCGTCTGGGAGGGACCAATCTTGTCGAGGGTGGAAAAGGGCGCACCGCGGGGCAGACTATGGCGGCGGCGGAAGGGCCAGCTCCAGCGCCGCCTCCTCCCCCGCGCGCGCAATCGGAACCTGTGCCGCCGCTGGGCGGGAAACCAATGTCCGGCCCGGAGTCCGAGCCAGTAGAGAAGGCCGTAGCGTTGGCGCCTCCGACAGCGACCAGGATCCCCCCGACGCGCACGCCGACGCAGCTCGCCGTAGCGGTAGCCAAGCTCCCGCCAACCTCTACGCCGGTCCCCGCGGTGACCGAGGAGCAGAAGCGGCGGGCTGCAGAGGCGGAGCGCGCACAGCAAAAGGCGGAAGAGGCCGAGCAGCGACGGCGCGAGGAAGAAGCAAAACGCCGTAGTGCAACCGCGGAAGCGGAAAAAAAGGTGCAGGCTCAAGCGACGGCTACTGCGGCTGCACGGGCGCGAGAGCGCGAGCAAATCGAGCAGCGCATCGTCGCGGCGGCAAAACGGTTACAAGAGCAATCGGGGGAACGGGGTGCGGGAACCGGCACGAAAAAAGGTGTGGCGGCTGGCGGGCCACTGTCGGTGGGCCCCGGCGAAGGCGCCGGGGGCCAAGTGATGAGCATTGACTACGTGCTGTATCTCGGCCAGCTCGAACGCAAGCTCAAAGAAAATTGGGCGTGGGCCGGAACGAACGATGCCTTGGAGGCAGTGGTGGGGTTCAGTATCTTGCCGGATGGCAAGGTGGTGAATGTGCGGATTATCAAATCCAGCGGGGATCGCAGCTTCGACCTCTCGGTGGAACGCACCGTCAGAGCCCTCGATCCGCTGCCACCCCCACCGGAGGCGTATCGTGAGCTGTTTGGCGATGTGCAGTACACCTTCAACGCGAAGTCGATGCAGGAGTGACCCCAAGGGAGGCAGGCGAATGAAAGCCCGAGGAAAGTGGTGGATGGTTGTGGGTACCCTCTTGCTGATTAGCCCAGCGACTTGGGCGCAAGTGAGGGGAACCATTTTCGGCCCGGGCTCGCGCAGTTACCCGATCGCGGTCTCGCCCTTGCAGAATCTGTCCGACACCAGCGTGGGGCAAGAACTGGGCACGCGCTTTGCGGACATCCTCGAACGCGACCTGGTTATTTCCGGCTACTTCAAAGTCATCGAACGGGCGGCGCACATCGAGCAGCCGGAATCGTCCGGCACCGATGCGGAAAACATCAACTTCGATAGTTGGGCCGTCCTGGGAGCGCTGGCTTTGGTCAAGGGCACATTTCGACTCGAAGGTGACATTCTGAGTGTCGAGGCCAAGCTGTTCGATGTTGCGCAGCGCCGCCAATTGGTTGGCCGGCGCTATCGAGGATCGGCGGATCTACTGCGCCGTATGGCTCACCGCTTTGCGGATGAAATTATGTTGCAGTTTACCGGCGAGCGAGGGCCATTCGATACGCGGATCGCGTTCGTGTCGAATCGCGACGGGCGCTTCAAGGAAGTGTACACCATGAGTCTCGATGGCGGGGACCTCCAGCAGGTCACCAAGGCGCAAAGTATTACGGTCTCCCCCTCGTGGTCTCCGGACGTGCGCTATCTCTTGTACACGTCGTACAAGCGCGGGAATCCGGACTTGTTTCTGCTGGACGTGGTCCGTGGCCGCGAGGTGACACTTTCAGGCAGAGGTGGGCTTAACTTGGGTGGCCGATTTTCTCCGGATGGTTCGACCATTGCCATGACTTTGGAGGAGGGCGCAAACTCGGAAATCGTTTTGCTCGATCGGGCTGGAGACTTGATCCAAAAGCTCACGGATCACTGGGCCATCGATGTGTCGCCGTCGTGGTCTCCGGATGGCCGCCAAATCGCCTTTTGCTCGAATCGCTCCGGTTCCCCACAGATTTATGTGATGAATGCAGACGGTACGGGCGTACGCCGCATCACGTACGAAGGAGACTACAATACCGCCCCTGCGTGGTCACCCAAGGGAGACCGCATAGCGTTCGTGCGGCGATACGAGGGAGGGTTCAACATCTTCACGGTGCGTCCGGACGGGAGCGACGCAAAGCAGCTCACACAGGCAGCGGGCAACAACGAGGATCCAAGCTGGTCCCCAGACGGGCGATATATCGTGTTCAGTTCCAATCGCAGCGGGCGCAAGAAACTGTACGTGATGGATGCTGCGGGCATCAACCAGGTTCAATTGACTCACGGGGGCGGTGATGATACGAGTCCCGCCTGGTCTCGGTGGCTCAGTGAACGCACGCAGTGATGGAGCGGATCCTGTCGACTTTGCGGGGAGGAGGAGCGCAAATGGTTAGCCGCGTTCTATTGGTGGCCGCGCTGGCACTCGTGGTCGTGCTTCCCGGGTGCCCGGGGCGGAAGAAGGCGCCGGGTGCGGCGGGCGAAGGAGCAGGCCTCGAAGAGCGTGGAATCGATACCGCGGGTAGCCTGGAGCGCTTCAAGGCCGGGGAAAAGCTTGCTGGAGATAGCGGTCCGCTGAAAGACGTGCATTTTGCATTCGATTCTTACGAGCTCGATGACGAGGCGCGGGCGATTTTACGGGAGAACGCGGACTGGCTCCAAGATCACCCGCGAGAAAAGGTGGAAATCGAGGGGCATTGTGACGAGCGGGGCACCGTGGAATACAATTTGGCGCTCGGAGCCAAGCGCGCCCGAGCTGTGAAAGATTACTTGGTGAGCTTGGGAGTCGCTCCGGAGCGGTTGACCACCATCAGCTACGGGGAAGAGTTGCCTTTGTGCACGGAGCACACCGAGGAGTGCTGGGCGAAGAACCGGCGCGCGCACTTTGTTTTGTTGGGCGACTGACGTGCCGGCGACAACGCGGAAATTGACGCAATTCTTGCTGGTAGCGGGTAGCGTTGCGCTGGCCGGCGGCTGCGCGACGCGTGCCCAAGTCGAAAAACTCCAGCGAGATCAACGCGAGCTGCGGGCTTTGGTGGCCGATCAGAACGTCGCCATCGAGGGTATGCGCCGCCGTCTCGATATTTTGCGGCAAGAAGTCGCGGATATTTCGAGAGGGGGACGTCCCGGCAGCGTTCCGCCGAATTTGCAACAGCGCCTGGCGGAGCTCGATGCACGCTTGACCGCGTTGGAACAAGCACGGGCAGTTGGCGGCGCGCCACCACCTGGTGGCGGTACCGAGGTGCCTCGAGGGGCTGAAGTTGCTGCAGTCCCCCCGGGCAGCGCTCCTCCGCCTCGGCCCTTGAGCCCGTTCGAAGCGGCGTTGGCCAAGGATGAGAGCGTGTCGCAGGGCAAGCCGGGAGAGGCTGATTTCAAGCAAGGTTTGTCCCTGGTGCGCGAAGGGCAGTGTGCGCAGGCGAGCGCGCGCTTGCGTGAATTTATTCGCAAGAACCCCAACTCGGACCTGGCGGATAATGCGCAGTACTGGATCGGCGCGTGCTATTTCAACCAGAAGGATTACGGACGGGCAGTCAACGAACTGACCGAGGTTATGCTGCGGTACCGCAAGGGTGACAAGGCCCCGGCTGCCCTGCTGCTGCTTGCGGATGCCTTCGCGGCGACGGGAGAAACGACCGACGCCAAACTGGTCTTGCAAAAGATCGTGAGCGAGTACCCGCGTACAGAAGAGGCTGAGCGAGCCAAGGAGAAGCTGCAAACCTTGGGGAACTGAGCACGACTCGGTGGCGCCTACCTAACGGCCGAATAACGCCTCGGCACGCGCCAGCAGCTTTTCGAACCCCCAGCGGGCACAAAAACTGGAAAGCCCATCCCAGGCGGGTCCGGGCCACACGAGATCCTGGAGGTACTGCTGCGGCAGCGGTACGTCCAGGCGAAGAGTCGTTAAGGTCTTGAATAACAGCGCCTCGTTCCAATGGGTGCGCAGGCTCTCCGCTAACCGCTCCTTGTTCCGCAGGGGAAAATTCCAGCTTGCCGCATCGAGCGGGATCTGTTCGATATGGAAAAATCGCCGCAGAACGGTGGCCGCACTGCGCCCTCCCCAGCCGGGAATTCCGGGTATACCATCGGCTGCATCGCCGACGAGAGCGAGCCAGTCGGGTACGCTTCGAGGGCCTACGCCAAAGCGCGCTAAAACCCCAGGCTCGTCGAGCACCCGCTGGCGATGGCGATCGAGCACGACCACGTGATTGCCCTGGACGCATTGGGCAAAATCCTTGTCCGGCGAGACCAAATACACCTGATCCGCCAACGCCTGAAAGCGCGCAGCCGCAGTGGCCATGGCGTCGTCCGCTTCAAATTCCACCATGGGCCAAACCACCATCCCTAAGGCGCGAAGAGCCTGCTCGGCTAGAGGAATCTGATCGACTAACTCCTGCGGTATCCCCGCGCTCGATTTGTATCCTGGCCAAAGCGTATTGCGAAACGATTCAATGACGTGATCGGTTGCAAATCCGAGAGCTTCGCCGCGTAGCTTGGCCAGCCAGGGCAGGAGTGAGGCCATGAGACCGTAAACCGCCCCAACCTCCCTGCCGTCCGGAGCCGTTCGTCCGGGTGCCCCGTAGTAGGCTCGGAAAAGCTCGTACGTGGCATCTACAAGATAGACCTTCATGGCACCACCGACCCGACGTTGCCGCAGAACAGCGAGACCGATGACCCAGTCCTGTGCTGGATCATTCCCTCCATTGTAAAGACTCCCCCAATGAAACTCGCCAACCAAACCCTCCTCACACCGGGTCGCCTCCCGCAAAGTGACAAAACACGGCAGCTCGGACCCTAATCACTTTGATTAGCCTACTCACTCAGAGTGAGTAGCTCCGGCCCTCCGGTCCGGTTTTGGGCCCCGTAATTGCGTTCTGGATCGCTTGGCAAGGTTTTGGATTACACCGCGCCACGGGAGGACGCTTATGGAACGAGCCAGCGAACGCGTGGGACCGAGGTTTTCGACGGCGGTAGCCAGGGAGGGGGTCCAGGGAAAGCGTGGGAAAGGGTGTTTCCTCGAGAATGTCTGGCCAGTTTTGGCCACCCTTGTTGTCGGGCTGTCGTCCGGTTGTGCATCGCACATTCGTGTGGCGGTACCCCCAGCCGACTTGTCGCCGCTTGGCGAGCAGCGCGCGGCGAAAGTGACCTTGTGGATCGACCCGCGAATCGCCCAGGGCGAGGCAGGCCAAGAGTTCCGTTATGCAACGTTGCGTACATACCGCGTGGTCGTGCCGTATGGCCCGGGGCTGGGAACGACGATTCGGCAAGCGGCCGCAAGCGTGTTCGCCTCGGTCAACGAAGGCGATCGCTGTAAGGAGGGTTCTTCCGCTTTCATCCGGGTCGAGTGGGCCGGAGAGCCCGCCATCTCGGTCGGTTGGGACGAAGGCTTTCGCGAAGGTGCTCGGGGTAGTGCGGAATTCCCCTTGCGTTTGATCGTGTCCGATTGTCAAGGAAAAGTCCTCGCGCGCCGAACGATTGTGGGCGCGTATGTAGGGCCGGGGGCGTCCCCTGGAATGTGGAATACCCCGAGTGCGGACGATTTTGCCCCGATCCTCGCCGCGGCTTTACGCGACACCGGGGCGAAGTTGATTTCCGCGTTTACTGGCGTGCCGCTCCCGGCAGCGCCCGTAGCTAGCAACTAAATATGCACGAAGGAGGGAGGGAAGATGCAATCGTTCTGGAAAGTCGGTTTTGCGGGTTTTTGCTCGCTGCTTTGCAGCGGCTGTGCGACGGTCATTTCGGGCCCAACGCAGCAAGTGCGGATCATCTCCGATCCGCCCGGAGCGGTGGTGACGATCGGAACGCGCCAGCTCACCACGCCTGCCACTGTGGAGCTGCCTCGAAAATCTAACTACCGGCTGACCATCGAGAAGGAAGGCTACGAGCCGGCCCAGCGAGAAATTTCTCGCAAGATTAACAGCCAAGTGTATTGGAACGCTTTAGCGGGCGGGATGATCCTGGGCTTCATTGTAGACTCCACGACGGGCGCGTTGTACGAGCTAGAGCCATCTGTGGTGCAAGTGTCGCTCGTCCCCCGGGAAGATCAAAATTCCGAACCCGAAACTTCGAGGTGACCGGGCGCGACGATCTCCTAAGGGTAGCACCCAGGCGCACGTGGCCGGCACGCTGGGTCGTCTCCGAGCAGGGTAGGGCGTTTAAGAGAGAGCGCGCATAGATTCCGGCCGAGGGACGGGCCACCCTTGCTGCGCGGCGATTTGCCTCGCAATGTACTCGCCGATCGCGAGCGAGGCCGTAGCTGCGGGAGAGGGGGCGTTGAGGACGTGGACAACTCGTGGCCGCGCGAGAATGACGAAGTCATCCACGAGACTGCCGTCGACACTGACGGCCTGGGCGCGCACTCCGGAGCCGCCGGGAAGCAAGTCTTCCTCCTGCACGGCTGGTACGAGTTTCTGCAACGCCCGGCAGAATGCTCGTTTACTCAGGGAGCGGAACAGTTCGCTCATTCCGGTGCGCCAATAACGGCGCACCATCCGGCGGAACCCGGGAAACCGGATGGCCTCCACCAGTTCAGCAAAGCGTACCTGACCGAACCGGTAGCCCTCGCGAGCAAAAGCCAGCACGGCGTTCGGACCAGCCTCGTACTCGCCGTTGATTCGCTTGGTGAAGTGGACGCCGAGAAACGGGAAGCGAGGGTCGGGCACGGGGTAGATCAAAGAGCGCACCAGGCGCTGGCCGTGCCGGAGCTGGTAATACTCCCCTCGGAAAGGAACGATTTGTACCGAGGGCTGCTCTCCGAGGAGTCGCGCCAGGTGATCCGCATAAAGCCCAGCGCAGCACACCACAAGGCGCGCTCGACAAATTCCGGCATTGGTTTCGAGCGTCACATCGCTACCCGAGACGCGGGCATCGTGCACAGATGCGCCGAGGCGAATTTCCGCCCCCGATTGCTGCAAATCCCCCGCAATCGCGCGGGCAACGGCGGCGAAATCGACAATGGCAGTGCCTGGGGAGTGAATGGCCTGAACGCCGCGAGCGCAAGGTTCGAGTTCGCGCAACTCCTCGGGGCCAATCCAGCGAAGTCCAGGGACTTGGTTCTGTTGGCCTCGCCGGAAGAGATCCTGCAAACGCGGAACTTCGCTCTGGTCGGTGGCAACAATCACCTTGCCACACTCTTCGACGGGAATGCTGTGCTCGGCGCAAAACTCCTTCATTTGACGCACGCCCTCGACGCACAGCCGCGCCTTCAACGAGCCCGGGCGATAGTAAATGCCGGCGTGGATGACCCCGCTGTTATGCCCGGTTTGGTGTGCGGCAACCTCGCGCTCCTTGTCCAGCACGACTATGCGGTCGTGAGGCCGGAGTTTCTGGATCGCACGCGCCGTTGCCAGGCCGACAATCCCCGCCCCCACGATCGCAATATCGTACATACGGCCCTCTGCAACGACGCTCATCGCCGGCGCTTGTAGAAACTCTTGCGAATCGGGGCAACGGATACGACAACTTCATGCTGCGCTCTCCGAATCGCTCGAACTCGAGGTACGCCTCGAACCTGAACGCGCGCGGCGGCGGGGCCGCCCCCGGGGCGCGGCTCGGAAACTTATTTCAACTGTCGTAGCCAAGCGCGCGGAGTTGCTCGCGGGTAGCCGGATCTGGAGTGACCTCGCGTTGTTTCGCACCGGCAGCGGATGCTCGGCCTTCGAATTCTCGCCAAGCATCCTCCAGCGCTTGGAACGCGGACGGATCGAGACTCGAAGGTCTTTCTCGATCTTGGACACCGTCGACCTCGAAGCCGAGCAGGGCCCGATCCGAGCCGACCAACAATTTTCGTGTACCGCGCACAACCGCAGCCCGGTGTACCGGCGGGTGTTCCGGTTCGCTTTTCAGCGGGAACAGCTCGGCCAATACGACGCGGTCGGAAGCCGAGCATTGCGGCGGCCAAAACCAGCGCGACAGACGTTGAGTCCACCAGCGAGGTGGTGCGCAGGCGGTCAACGACTGCCCGGCAAAAGCTCCCTGCTCCTCGCGGAAGGAGATTCGCGCGGCTCGAAGCGAGGTCGGCAAAAGGTCCACAAGGGAAACAAGCTGGTGAACGTCCACGCGCTGGCGTTGGTGTGGAAACCAAATCATCAGAGGCACGCGAACGACCTCTTCGTGGAGGGTTCTCCCGTGCCCGATATGGTCATGCTCGAAAAGCTCCTCGCCATGGTCGGCCGTCAATATCACCACGGCGTTCGGGGTAACTTCGTAGCGGTCGAGAATTTCAAACAGCGACCGAAGCACATCGTCAGTGGCGGCGGCCTCGGCAGCATAGAGTGCGCGCACCGCATTACGCACGGGTGGTAGGCTGATATCCCGATCCAAGCGAAGAGTCCCGAAGTAAATCTCCCCGACAACCTGCCGCAAGGTTAATGGATCACCGAAGCGCGGAAGCACTTTCGAAAGAACCGCGTCGCTCGGACCGTAAGGCCAGTGTGGATCCATGAGGTGAATGTAGAGGAACAGCGGAGCAGGCATGGTTTTAGTTTGCTCGCGCAGGGAGCGGTCCAACGCCTCCACCACCGCCTCGCCGCGCACCTTATTTTTGCTTCCAGGCGGCCTCAGCTCGGCCGGGTCCACGAACTTGTCGAAACCGCGCGCAAAGCCCGACGCGCGTGATATAAACGCATTGGCGGAAATCGCGATTGTCCGGTATCCGGCGCGGGAAAACATCTCGGCTGCATGGGGCACGTTGGGGCCCATGTCCGCTTGCATTGTGGTGACCCCATGGAGCGACGGATACTGCCCGCTGAACATGGAAGCGACCGATGGCTTGGTCCAAGACGAAGTCGCATACGCCCGCCAAAATACGCAGGCCGTCTGCGCGCGCTCCGCGAGCAGAGGCATGAACTGCGAGTGGGGGCCGTAAACGCCGGCATGGTCCCACCGCCACGAGTCCACCACTACCCAGACAACGTGAGGCGGTTGGGCCCAACCCCGCGCAGGAATTCCGAACAAGACGATCCAGCACAAGAGTAACGACAGGAACTGGTGCAAGACGAAGAGTTGACGGATGGCGGAGAGAATGCTCGGGCTCGAATCGCGTTGCGGGGTCTGTTGCCGCTGGTGAGAACAATATAAGCTCAACCACACTGGAAGGAGGATTTGTCGATGCTGCCGACTCATCGTTTGCGTTCCATTGGTCAAAGCATTTGGCTGGACCAAATCACACGAGCGTTGCTCCGTAAAGGCACATTGCGGCGTTACATCGAGGATTACGGGGTTACTGGGCTCACCTCGAATCCAACGATTTTCGATAACGCCATCAAAAACTCTCGGGACTACGATGCTTCCATTGCGCAGGGCCTGAGCCAGGGGCTCAGCGGCGAGCGTCTCTTTTTGTCACTGGCTATCGAGGACTTGCGCGAAGCCGCGGATTTGTTTCGGCCCGTCTTCGAGGCGACGGACGGGAGCGATGGCTGGGTGTCGTTGGAGGTTTCGCCGGAACTGGCTTACGACACGCAAGCGACCGTCGAGGCCGCGCAGGCTCTGTGGAACGAAGCGCAACGGCCCAATTTGTTCATCAAGATTCCAGGAACGCCTCCGGGCCTTCCCGCGATCGAGGAAAGTATCTTCCGCGGCGTGCCCGTGAACGTGACTTTGCTCTTCTCCCCAGAGCATTACCAAGCCGCAGCCGCGGCTTATATGCGGGGGATCGAGCGGCGCGTGGAGGCGGGGCTGAGCCCGCGCGTGGCATCGGTCGCCTCGCTGTTTGTGAGCCGGTGGGACAAGGCGATTTTAGGCAAAGTGCCCGAGCGCCTGCGTAACCGTCTCGGCTATGCGATCGCCTTGAAAACGTACCGCGCCTACAACGAGTTGCTGCGCAGCGAACGCTGGCGGCGTTTAGAGGAAAGAGGGGCACGGCCCCAAAAGTTGCTGTGGGCGAGTACGGGAACAAAGGATCCGGCGGCGTCGGACGTGCTCTACGTAGAGCTCCTGGCCTCTCCGAACACGATCAACACAATGCCGGAAGAGACTCTGTTGGCCTTTGTCGATCACGGCAAGGTGGGCGAGTTGCTCCCCGCAGACGGTAAAGGTGCCGAGGAGTTACTTGCCGAGTTCGAGGGCGCGGGCGTCCAGGTTGCAGCGCTGGCGGAGCGCTTGCAAAAAGAGGGTGCAGAGGCATTTCAAAACTCCTGGCGTGCAATGCTGGACCGTCTGAGCGTACGCGCCGCGGACCTCCGTGCCGCCGGGTGAGTCGCACGCAAAACGGAAGAGCAAATGCCGGTACGGGTGCCGACGGAAACGAAAGCCTGGGGTTTGCTCCGGCAGCACCACTCGGAGATCGTGGGACGGAGTCTGCGCGAACTGTTCGCCCAAGACCCGGCACGGGCGCGAGATCTCACCTTCGAGGGTGCGGGCTGGCGGGTAGATTTCTCGAAGCACCGCATCACGCGGGAGACTGTCCAACTGCTCGTGCGGCTGGCCGAGGAGTGCGGGTTGCCTGCCCGGCGGGAGGCCATGTTCCGGGGCGAACGTATCAACGTAACGGAAGGACGGCCTGCCCTGCACATCGCGCTGCGCCTTCCGCGTTCGCGCTCGCTCGTGGTTGGGGAGCAGGACGTCGTGCCGCAAGTCCACCAAGTGCTGGATCGCATGGCGGACTTTGCGACCCGAGTCAGGCTCGGGGCATGGAAAGGTTACACGGGTGAGCGCATTCGTAACGTCGTGAACATTGGTATTGGTGGCTCGGACCTCGGGCCCGCGATGGTGTACGACGCGTTGCGCTTCTATGCCGACCCGTCCTTAAAGGTTCGGTTTGTTTCCAATGTGGACGGATCCGACCTGACCTTGAATTTGCGCGACCTCGACCCGGCTGCGACGTTGTTTGTGGTTTCTTCCAAGACGTTCACCACGCTGGAAACGATGACCAATGCGCGCAGCGCCCGCGATTGGTTGGTCGCTAAGCTGGGTGACGAGCGGGCAGTCAGCCGCCACTTTGTTGCGGTCTCGACGAACGAAGGTGCAGTCCGCGAATTCGGCATAGCCCCGGAAAACATGTTCGTGTTTTGGGACTGGGTCGGGGGCCGCTACTCGGTGGATTCGGCCATTGGTTTGTCCGTGATGATTGCCATTGGCCCCGAATTGTTCCGGGAGTTCCTGGCCGGCTTTCACGCGATGGACGAGCACTTCCGCAACACGCCCTTGCCGCGGAATCTGCCGGTTTTGCTGGGCTTGATGACGGTGTGGTACGTGAACTTTTTTGGTTGCCAGAGCATAGCCGTGGTGCCGTACGACTACTGTTTGCGGCGGTTGCCGGCTTACTTGCAGCAACTGTTTATGGAGAGCAACGGCAAATCCGTGAGCTTGCAAGGCGAGGCCGTGACTTACGATACGTCTCCGGTATTGTGGGGCGAACCGGGAACCAACGGGCAACACTCGTTTTTCCAGCTCTTGCACCAGGGGACCGTGTTGGTGCCGTGCGACTTTATCGCCTTTTGCGAACCCCAGTCGCCCTTAGAACATCATCACGACTTGCTGATTGCCAACATGTTGGCGCAGGCAGAGGCACTGGCGTTCGGACGAACGGCAGAGGAAGTCACAAGCCGGGGAGTTCCGGCTCGCCTGGTACCGCATCGCGCGTTTCCTGGTAATCGGCCGTCCACGATTCTCATGGCTCCGAAGCTGACTCCGCGCAGCCTCGGGGCGCTGATTGCACTCTACGAACACGCCGTGTTCACGCAGGGGGTCGTGTGGAACATTAATTCGTTTGACCAGTGGGGAGTGGAGTTGGGCAAGGAGTTAGCGGACCGCATCGCTCCGGAGTTGGTCGGTCGTGGCACACCCGCGCATGATGCCTCGACCAACCAGTGGATCGAGTACTACCGCGAGCGACGCTTCCGGGCTGCAAACGCCGAATGACCGCCACGGAGCGCCGGTGGAGCCGGCGCGAATGGAAAACAGGTAGAGAGGATATTCCAAGAGGAGCGATATGCAGATTGGGATGATTGGGCTTGGCCGAATGGGGGCGAACATGGTGCGGCGCCTGCTTCGCCGCGGCCATGAGTGCGTTGTGTACAACCGCAGCCCAGAGCCGATCCGAGCGTTGGCGGCCGAAGGGGCGACGGGAGCGTTTTCTCTGAACGAACTCGTGGCAAAACTCGCTCCACCCCGCATTGTGTGGGTCATGTTGCCGGTCGATGTGGTGGATTCCACGATCGAAGCATTGCTTCCCTTGCTGTCCGCGGGCGACGTGCTTGTAGACGGGGGGAATACATACTTCGAGCTGGACATCCAGCGCGCCCGCAGGTTGAAGCCGCTGGGAATTCATTATGTGGACTGCGGAGTGAGTGGCGGCATTTGGGGGTTGGAACGAGGCTACTGCTTGATGATTGGCGGCGAAGAGTCCACGGTGCGGCAATTGGAGCCGATTTTTGCCGCACTGGCCCCGGGCAAAGAGGCCGCTCCGCTAAACGCGGCGCGGGTGAGACGAAGTACCGCGGAGCAAGGGTATTTGCACTGCGGCCCGCACGGAGCCGGGCACTTTGTCAAAATGGTGCACAACGGCATCGAGTACGGCATGATGGCGGCTTATGCCGAAGGCTTCGCCATCTTGCAGCAAGCCTCGGTGTCGAATAACGGCGCCGATAACCCGAACGCGATGCTCGACCCGGGCCACGAGGCGTATCGGTTCGATTTCGATTTGGCGGACATCGCCGAACTGTGGCGGCGCGGAAGCGTGATTGGTTCCTGGTTGCTCGACCTTGCGGCGCGGAGCTTGGCTCGGGACCCGAGCTTGACTTCATTTTCCGGGGTCGTGGGCGATTCCGGTGAAGGGCGTTGGACGATAGAGACTGCTGTGCGCCAGGGAACCCCCGTGCCCGTGTTGGCGGCAGCGTTGTTTTCCCGCTTCGCTTCGCGAGGCGGAAGCGAGTTTGCCAACCGCGTGCTCTCGGCTTTGCGCTTCGAATTCGGGGGACACAAAGAACCCGAGAAGAGGGCCAAGGAGTGAGTATCGTCATTCGCGCGGCGGTCGAGCCCTGCTCGGAGTTTCGGCTCCCCCCGGCTGAACCCTGCACCGTGGTGATTTTTGGTGCTGCGGGGGACCTCGCACGGCGCAAACTGATCCCCGCTTTGTTCACGCTGTCGAGCGAGGGTTGTTTGAGCGCGGGCTTCGATGTGATTGGGGTGGCGCGCCGGAACTTCGACGACGATGCATATCGGGAACAGATGCGGCGGGCCGTGCCGGGGATTGCCCCGGACCAATGGGAACGGTTTGCGCCTTGTCTCCATTTCGTTTCCGGTGACTTGGGTGACCCTCGCACGTACGCGCAGTTGAAAACACGCCTCGAAGAGATCGAGGGCAAGGGCCGGCGACCCGCGAACCGCTTGTACTACTGCTCCGTGCCTCCTTCTTTGGCGCTACCGATCGTGCATCAACTGGGTGCCAGCGGCTTAGCGCAGGAGGACAACGGTTGGGCGCGCATCGTGTTGGAAAAGCCGTTTGGCCGGAGCCTTGCCGAGGCGCGCACGCTCAATCAGCAAGTGGCTCGCGTGTTTCGCGAAGAGCAGGTGTTTCGCATCGACCACTATCTCGGCAAGGACACGGTCCAGAACATCCTCGTATTTCGCTTTGGGAACACCTTGTTCGAGCCGGTATGGAACCGCAACTACGTCGAATACGTCACGATTACCGCAGCGGAAACAGCCGGGGTCGGCACGCGTGCGGGCTACTACGAAGAGGCAGGAGCACTGCGCGACATGGTCGCAAATCACTTGCTCCAACTCCTCACGCTGGCGGCAATGGAACCTCCGGTTGCGTTCGAGGCCAACGCGGTGCGCAATCAAAAAGTGCAGGTTTTGCAAGCAATTCGCCCTTGGGGACCAGAGGAAGTTCGCTTGCGTACAGTGCGTGCGCAGTACACCCGAGGGACGGTGGGCGGCGAGCAGGTTCCGGCGTATCGCGAGGAGCCCAATGTGAACCCGCATTCGCAGGTGGAAACCTATGCGGCGTTGGAACTCAGGGTGGAGAACTGGCGCTGGGCGGGTGTGCCGTTTTATTTGCGCACCGGGAAGCGGCTGGCTGCGGCAGTGACCGAGATCGCGATTCACTTCAAGCGTACGCCGCAGGCCCTGTTTGCCCGCTCGCCACAGGATTTCATCGAGCCCAACACCATTGTTCTGAGAATTCAGCCCCAAGAGGGCATTGCCATTTCGTTCGGTGCAAAGCGGCCTGGGCCCGAGATGCGCACGAGCACCGTGCACATGGATTTCGATTATCAACGCGCATTTGGAGTGCGGCTTCCTGATGCGTACGTTGTGCTCGTTCTCGATGCCATGCGCGGGGACGCTACCTTGTTCACGCGGGGCGATGAGGTGGAAGCGCAGTGGCAGATCATTGACCCGATCGAAACTGCTTGGGAACAAGGCCTCGTTCCCTTGTTGTTCTATCCCGCGGGCAGCACGGGGCCGGCGGAAGCCGAGGCGATGCTAGCGCGCCAGGGGCACCACTGGCGCGAACTCGCGAGTGAGTTTCCAGCCGCGCGAGTCGAGGCCGGTCGCGTCAAGTGACTACCGCTGCCCGCGTACAGGTGGTGGAGAATTACGAGGAACTGAGCCGCACTGCGGTCGGCGAGTTTGTGCGGCGCGTTGGCCCGCTCTCCCGGGCTCGCAGGGTTTCCGTCGTCTTGTCTGGCGGACAAACCCCAAGGCGCATGTACGCGTTGCTCAGTGAGCTAGGTAGTGGCGGCGGGGTGGATTGGACCAAAGTCGAATTTTTTTGGAGCGACGAACGGCCTGTTCCGCCTTCGCATCCCGATTCGAATTATCGACTGGCCTGGGAAGCTTTGCTGGCACCGCTGGGCATTGCAGCGAGCCAAATTCACCGCATGCAAGGAGAGGCGACCAACTTGGATGCCGCCGCACGGGACTATGAACGGGAAATTGCACAGGTACTCGGGGTAAAACCTGCACAGGCGCCGCCCCGGTTCGATTTTGTGTTGCTGGGCTTGGGTGCGGATGGCCACACTGCATCCTTGTTTCCGCACACACGTGCCCTGCACGAGCGGCGTCGCTGGGTAGTGGCCAACCCGGTGCCGCAGTTGGAGACCACGCGGCTGACCCTGACGTACAGCGTACTCAACGCGGCACGGTGCGTGCTGTTTCTCGTCTCCGGCGCAGAAAAAGCGCAAGCAGTGGCGCGCGTGTTCGCTCCAGAAGGTACAGTGGAAGAAACTCCAGCACGCGGGGTTTGCCCATTGGAGGGAGAGTTGTTGTGGTTGCTCGACGCCGCTGCGGCCAGGGAAGTTGGCGCCCCCCCTTCCTCGATTCCCTAGGGGAATGCATGGTACGCGAGCCGCAGCGAAGCGGTCCGGGACCCGGGGAGAGCAGCCGGGTATGACGTGGTGCGAGAATTTCGTTAGTCGAAGAGCGTAGCGGTCGAGTCCGATGCATCGCCTTCCCACTCGCGAGGAGATATTGGATGAACTGCGGCGGCGCCGCCGCCCGTGGGATATCGTCGTCATCGGCGGCGGGGCTACGGGTGTCGGTGTTGCGTTGGACGCTGCCGCACGGGGTTACGACGTGGCCTTGCTGGAGCGCAGCGATTTCGGGCAGGGAACATCGAGCCGAAGTACCAAGTTAGTGCACGGTGGAGTGCGCTATCTGGAGCGCGGCAATGTCCCCCTGGTCATGGAAGCTTTGCGAGAGCGAGGAATTATGCGGCAAAACGCTCCCCATTTGGTCAACGACCTGGCCTTTGTGGTGCCGACCTATGCGTGGTGGGAGGGGCCATTTTACGGAGCGGGCTTGCGCGTGTACAACTTGCTCGCTGGCCGATATGGCTTTGGCAAATCGCGCAATCTATCGAAAGAGAAGACGCTGGAGTACCTGCCCACGATTCGCCGCGAAGGCTTGCGCGGCGGCGTCTTGTACTACGATGGCCAATTTGACGATACCCGTTTCCTGATTGCCCTGGTGCAAACTGCCGCGGAGCAAGGTGCATTGCTGCTGAACTACTGCGGCGTCGTTGCTTTTCGAGCCGGAGCCGACGGCGTGGTCAAAGGCGTGATGGCGCGCGATGCGGAAACCGGCGAGGAGCTGCACTTGCCGGCAAAAGTCGTGATCAATGCAGCGGGGCCGTTCGTGGACCAAGTGCGGCGCCTTGCCGATCCAACAGCCCGCGCGCTGATTGCTCCGAGCCAGGGCATCCATCTGGTGTTCGATCGGTCCTTTTTACCCTCTGACGTCGCCATCATGGTGCCGCACACGAGTGACGGGCGCGTGATGTTTGCCATCCCGTGGAGCGGGCATACGTTGATTGGTACCACGGACACCCCGATTGCGGACGTCACCCCGGAGCCCCACCCGCTCGAAGCCGAGATCGAGTTCATCCTGCAAACGGCCGCGCTTTATTTGCACAAGGCGCCCACCCGCGATGACGTCCTCAGTATGTTTGCGGGAATTCGGCCGCTGGTGCGGGCGGGCAACGGGAAGTCGACCGCGGCGTTGTCTCGCGATCACACGATCCACGTGGACCAAAACGGGTTGCTCACGATCACCGGCGGTAAATGGACGACGTACCGGAACATGGCGGAGGATTGTGTGAATCATGCCGCCATGTTGGCGGAGTTGGACGAACGCCCGTGCCTGACTCGCTGCCTGAACCTGCACGGTTTTCACCCCAATGCGGCGCGCTTTGGCGAGCTCGCACCGTACGGATCCGATGCCGTCGTGCTGCAGCGGCTCATGCAAGCCTCGCCGGAGCTGAGCGAGGTCATGCACCCTGCGCTTCCGTACCGGGCCGTACAGGTCGTCTGGGCTGTGCGGCACGAGTATGCGCGTACGGTCGAGGATGTTTTGTCACGCCGGCTGCGCGCCACCTTTCTCAACGCGCGCGCGGCCATGAGCATGGCGCCGAAAGTGGCGAGCTTGATGGCGCGCGAGCTCGGTCGCGACGCCGGATGGGTGGAGCAGCAGGTGGAAGCCTTTTGCGACCTCGCTCGGGGGTACTTGCCGAATTAACGGGCAGTGCGGCGTTTAGGCATCCAAGAACGGGAGGTACTATGCGTTTGCCTCGAGCCAGTGGCGTGTTGCTGCACCCGACGAGTTTACCCTCGCCGTACGGGATCGGAGATTTGGGCCCCGCAGCCCGGCAATGGGTGGACGCGCTTGCACGTGCTGGCCAGCGCTGGTGGCAAGTGTTGCCGCTGGGCCCAACCGGGTTTGGCGATTCACCCTATCAATGCTTTTCCGCCTTTGCGGGTAACCCGTGGTTGATTTCTCCCGAAGATCTCGCGGCGGAAGGTTTGCTGGAGCCTGCCGATTACGAACCCGTACCTTCGTTTACGCCCGGGCGGGTGGATTTTGGCCGACTGATACCGTGGAAGCGCTCGTGGTTGGCCCGCGCCGCCGAGCGACTGCAAACGAAAAGCGGCGAGATTGTGACGCGGTATCACGAGTTTCGGCAGCGGTCGGGATGGTGGCTCGAGGATTACGCTCTTTTCTCCGCGTTGAAGGATGCTTTCGGCGGAGCCGTGTGGAGCGACTGGGACGTAGAGGTCGTACGGCGAGATGCGGCGACGCTGGCGCGATGGCGCGAGCGTTTGGCAGGGCCGATCGAAATGTATCGCGCGTGGCAGTTTTTTTTCTTCGACCAGTGGCACGCTTTGCGCCGCTACGCACACGCTCGCGATGTGCACTTGATCGGAGACGTACCCATTTTCGTCGCGTACGACAGCGCTGATGTGTGGGTGCACCCCGAACTGTTTTTCCTCGACGAGAACCGGAAGCCCACGGTGGTTGCCGGCGTTCCTCCAGATTACTTTAGTGCCACCGGACAGCTTTGGGGCAACCCGCTCTACCGGTGGGACAGAATAGCCGCCGACGGTTATCGCTGGTGGGTGGATCGGGTGCGTGAGGCGCTGAAGCTTGTGGATCTCGTGCGGATCGATCATTTCATTGGTTTCGTTCGCTATTGGGAAATCCCTGCCGGCGCACCCACGGCGGTAACGGGCCGGTACGTTCCCGGCCCCGGGGCGGACTTCCTGTCTACTTTACAGCGGTCTCTGGGCGGGTTGCCCTTGGTCGCGGAAGACTTGGGGGCCGTGACGCCAGAAGTGGATGCCCTGCGCGAGCAGTTTCAGTTGCCGGGCATGAAAGTACTTCAGTTCGCATTTTCGTCGGATGCAGGCAATCGCTTTCTCCCGCACAACTACAGCCCGAACTTTATTGTTTACACCGGAACGCACGACAACGACACGACGGTTGGCTGGTTTCGCTCCGCGCCGGCGTCCGAGCGTCGTTACGCCCGCCGCTACCTCGGGCGTTCGGGGAAGGACATCGCTTGGGACCTCATTCGGCTGGGTATGAGCTCGGTCGCCGATACCTTCGTCGTTCCCGCACAAGACCTGCTCTCGCTGGGGAGCGAGGCCCGCATGAATTACCCCGGCCGCCCAGAAGGGAACTGGAGCTGGCAACTGCAAGCCGGGCAACTGACGGAGGCAGTGTGGGAACGCCTGCGCGAGCTCACTGAAACATATGGGCGGTTGACGCATGGCCAGCCGCCGGCCAGCGGCACGAGATGAGAGGGTGCAACCTGGAGGGCGGGGGCGCGAACCAGGGATGAATGCCGGGGGAACATTCTCGCGCACGGGGCGCCGAGGCTCCGATGGGGTGCTCTTTTTCGTTGCTGCCGGGGACATGGCCAAGCAAGCAGCCGCAAGAACGACCAGCGCTGTTCGGACCGCGCGTTTTCGGCAATGCCCGGTTTGTTAGTGGGGACAGTCGTTGCAAGAAATGGAATGGCGGGGACAGATCCTGTTGTCGCGCGTAACCGCGGCCGGCATGCACGGTTGTTGCAAAAGCGCAGTCGGTTTGCGCGAGGGTTTTCTTTGCGTTCGGCTTTTGCGATGTTTTCCCAGGCCTTTCTTCGAGGAGATCGAGCGTGAGTCCAAACGCCCGTTTACAGAAAAAACGATGGTTGCATGCCGTATGCACGGCCACTGCAGGCGCCACCTTGGCCTTAGTGATGGTGGGCGGACTCGTGACGAACACGGGATCGGCTCTCGCAGTGCCGGATTGGCCGACCACCTTCGGTTACAACATGTTCACGTACCCTCCATCGCAATGGATCGGGGGCGTGTTGTACGAGCACAGTCATCGTTTGCTCGGGAGCCTGGTGGGATTTCTCACGATTCTCCTACTGGTTGCAGCTTGGCGCTGGGAGGATCGCCCCTGGGTGCGATGGTTGAGTGCCCTCGCTTTAGTCGCGGTGGTCTTACAGGGTGTGCTCGGCGGCATGCGCGTGGTGTTGCTGCGGCACGAGCTGGCCATCATCCACGGTTGTTTTGCACAAGCGTTCTTTGGATTGCTCGTAACGTTGTGGGTTGTCACGAGCGAGACGTGGGAGCGCCTGTCGGCTAGCCCGGGGATCGGAAGATCATCCTGGATCGGGGGGCTCCTGGCGATCTTGGTGCCGGGGGCGGTGTTTTCGCAAATTGCCTTGGGCGCTCTGGTGACGCACCGCGGGCAAGCCTTGTGGGAACACATCGGTATGGCGGGCGTCGTCGCCACCTTGGTCCTGTGCGCCTTCACGTGGGTCATGCGCAATGCGCGCGATGTCCGAGCATTGCGAATTCCCGTGTTTGCGCTAGCGGGGCTTGTGAGCTTGCAACTGAGCTTGGGCCTGATGGCGTACCTCTGGCATTTTACGAACTTGCATTTACAGCTTCCCTACGGCGTCGGTTTGGGCTTGCTGGCGGCGCACCGCATGACGGGCACGCTCCTCTGGGGCACAAGCTTAGTGTTTGCTTTGCGGTTGGGCCGTGTGCGGGCGGCATCGCTCGGGCCGGTATGGCACGGGGCCGAAACAGGAGCGAGCAAGGCATGGACCTGATTCCCCCGTCGCGGGCTGCCGAAATTTGGGGTGTGCGCGCGGCCCGACGCGTGTTGGATTATGTGGAACTGGGTAAGCCGCGCCTCGTGTCGCTGGTCCTCGTGACCACAGCGGTCGGTTATTACCTCGGCGCGGAACGGGCGAGCGACCTCGTCTTGTTATGGCCCACAATCTTAGGGACTGCGTTAGCGGCCACTGGTTCGCTGGCGTTGAACCAAGTGATGGAGCGACAGACCGATGGGCTGATGCCGCGAACTTGTCACCGCCCGTTGCCGGACGGGCGCCTTTCGGTTTTGGAAGCAACGGCTTATGGTGCGACGATGAGCGTTTTGGGGGTCGCGTACCTTTGGGCGGCGGTGGGCTGGTTGCCGGCTGCAATTACCGCACTGACGATTGCGACGTATTTGCTAGTGTACACACCCCTGAAGCGGCGCTCGCCTTTGTGCACCGTTGCCGGGGCGATTCCGGGAGCGCTGCCGCCGGTGGCTGGGTGGGCGGCAGCTTCGGGCCGCGTCGGCGTCGAAGCGGGCGTTCTGTTTACCATACTCTTCTTGTGGCAGTTGCCCCACTCCTTGGCGATTGCCCAGTTGTACCGGGACGACTACGCGGCGGCCGGGTTGAAAGTTTTGCCGCTCACTCCCGGCGGAGCGGAAGCGACAGGCCGCCAAGCGGTGCTTCATACGGTGGCGCTGGCATTGGTGGCATTGTTACCCACGGCGTTAGGCCTGGCAGGGAGGTGGTACTTTGTGGTGACGGTTCTCGCAGGGATGGCGTTTGTCGCCGCAAGTATCGCGTTTGCGCGGGAGAAAAGCGCAAGTCGCGCGCGGGTATTGTTGTTCGCGTCTTTGCTCTACCTTCCTTTGGTGCTTGGCTTGATGGCGTTCGACCGGCAGTGGCCTCTGCAATAGCAAAACAAAGGAGACGAAGTCCGGCCGTCGCCGTGCCGGAGTTTCTAAGTCGGTAACCTAACCAGCCGTGAAACTGTCCCGCTGGCAAAGAGGGTTGGCGCTCGCATTCTTCGCCGTCTCCGTTGTACTGCCGGTAGCGGCGGCGGTCCGGCGCCTCTCCGAGTGGCTTCGTCCACCACTGCCGATTTTCAGTCGTGTGCCGGAATTTTCCCTTCTGGGTCAAGACGGCAAGCCAGTAGCGGCAGCAAGCCTGCGCGGGCGGCCATGGGTGGCGAACTTCATCTTCACTCGGTGTCGTGGAGTCTGCCCGGCGCTTACAGAGCAGATGCGCCGCTTTAAGGAGCGGTGCCCAGGAGCCAGGCGTGCGCGTGTACTTTCCGTCAGCGTGGATCCTGCGCATGATACGCCGGAGGTGCTGCGGGCTTATGCGGAACAACGGGGAGCGGCGGACGAGAACTGGTCCTTTGTGACCGGGGACCGAGCGACTGTTTACGAATTGGTCACCAAAGGATTCCGCCTGGCGGTGCAGGAGGTGGGCGGGAGTCCAGATGAGCCCATCGTGCACAGTGAAAAGTTCGTGCTCGTAGATGGGGATCTGCAGATTCGCGGATACTACTCTGGGCTGGACAGCCAATCCCTGGATCGGCTGTGCGGGGACCTGCGGCGGCTCGCCCGCGATTGACGCAGAGAAGTGTTACCGTGGGATGGGCGCTTGGTTGCTCAGGTGTAAAGCAAACTCACGTACTCGCGCAGCATCCGTGTTGCACTGAAGCGTCCCACTAGAGTGCGCAAGGATCGCTTGACCTTCGCGAGCCACCGTTGCGGTAGGCCTTCCGAGTTGCGCTCGTAAAACAACGGGATGACTTCATTTTGCAAGAGCTCGGCGAGGGCACGGGCATCGTGTTCGTCTTGCGTGTGGGCGTCGCCTTCCGGCGAGCGGATGGCCCAACCGTTCTCGCCGTCGAAAGCCTCATCCCACCATCCATCCAGCACGCTGAGGTTCAAGCCGCCGTTGAGCGCTACTTTCATTCCACTTGTGCCGCTGGCTTCGAGGGGCGGGCGGGGTAGATTCAGCCAAAGGTCTACGCCCCAAACGAGAACTCGAGCTAACGCCAAATCGTAATCTTCCAGGAACACGACACGCTTGCTCACCTCTGGGGAATGCTTGAGCTGAAAACGGTTCCGCAGATCTTCCTTCGCTTCGTGGTCAGCCGGATGAGCTTTTCCGGCCAGGACGAGTTGGAAGGGCGTGGCGGTATCGCGCAGCCGCTCCAAAATTCCGTTGTCGGTCAGTCGAGCGAGCAAATACAGCCGCTTGTAGCCCGCCACGCGCCGTGCAAAGCCGATGGTGAGCGCTTGCGGTGAAAACGTTTCCCATGCCGCGCGGACGTAGTCAGCATCTTCGCCGCGGCTCAGGCGGTCGCGCACGGATTTTGCGCGCACGTAATCCACCAACAGCTTGCGCTGGGCATTGCGGGCAGCCCAAAGCTCCTCGTCAGGAAACGTCTCGATCGCGTCGAGAAATCCTGGGTCGTCCAGGTGTTCGATCCACTTGGGTCCCAAGTACTTGCGGAACAGCGACTGCATTTGTGGCCCGATCCACGACGGGACGTGTACGCCGTTGGTGACGTGGCGAATGGGGACTTCGTCCACGGGGCGATCCGGCCACAGCGGGTGCCACAGCGCGCGGGATACGCCGCCATGCTTGCGCGAAACTCCGATAGCCAGCTTCGTCGTGCGGAGTGCCAACGGAGTAATGTTCACCGCTTCGTGGGTGTTTCCGGGGGTTACCCTCCCGAGGTCAAAAAAGGTTTGCCGGGGGATACCGAGGGTGTCGAGGTACTGTCCGAGAACTCGGGCCCATTCTTCTTCATGGTAGCCCTCGTTGCCGGCGGGTACCGGAGTGTGGGTGGTGAACACGGCTTGGCTTCGAACCTCCGCCAGCGCGGCATCGAGCGGCTTGCCGCGTTCGAGCCGCTGGCGCAAGCGCTCGAAGGTTGCCAGGGCGGCATGGCCTTCGTTCAGGTGAATCACGGCAGGCGTGATTCCCATGGCATCGAGAGCGCGGACACCGCCGGCGCCCAGCACGGCGTACTGCGCGAGGCGAAGCATGCGATCGGCGACATACAAACGTGCGGTGATCCAGCGGTCGATGGGATCGTTGCCGTCGTGGTCCGTGTCCAGCAAATAAAGCCGCGTGCGTCCAACATCCACGCGCCAAATCTGTGCGGTCACAGTTCGCCCGTTGATGGGCACTTGGACGGTTCGCGGCTGCCCGTGATCATCCGTAACCAGCACGGCGGGTAGGCGCCGAAAGCTCAGGTCCACCCAGTACTCGTGTTGCCAGCCCCAACTGTCGAGCCGCTGGTGGAAATACCCCTGGCGGTAAAACAAACCCACTCCGACGAGCGGAATGCCTAAATCGGAAGCCGCCTTCAGAATATCACCGGCCAACACCCCGAGGCCGCCGCTGTAAATGGGGACAGACGGATGGAAGCCAAATTCGGCGCAAAAGTAGGCCACAGGCCGATCCATCGTGAAACCCGCAAACGGAGGGCGCGCTAGGTCTTGCCGGCACTCGGTCACAACGGAGCTGAGACGGCGAAGGAACTGCTCGTTGTTCGCGAGTTCCTGGAGCCGAAAGTATGGGGCAAGACAGAGCAAATCGCGGGGATTTTCTTTGAGGGCGTCCCAGAGTTCTGGATCTATCGATCGGAAGAGATCTGGCCCATCAGGATGCCAGGACCACCGATAATTCATGGCTAGCCAAGCCAGGTCGCGCAGCCTTGCGGGCAGACGATGCTCTAAATCGGCAACGGCTTGGAGCATGTCTCGCTCGCCGTCGGTTCGCAGATCGTTGGTCATCGTTCGGTTCCTCCCCTCCTCTACTTCCCACCGCTTAAAAAGCTCGACTTGGACCGCGGATTCGTTCCTTTAAACGCAAGCGGTCCGGGAAATGGAACAACGGCTGGGGAGTTGGTGGGCAAAGATTGCCGAGCTCAACGACGAGGTCCCAACCGGGGCCAGCGACGCTGCTCGATCATGGAAGGCGTGACAAAGGCATCCCCGTCAGCGGTTTGCCAGATCGCCGCCGCAGCATCGAGATTGCCCCCGTTCACCAACCCCACAAATCCTCCGACAATGGCGGCGGCTGTTGTGAGTGCGAGACGGGCGGGTACATAGACGCTATTGACCAACGAGGTCACCAAGGTAATCCCGAGATCCTGGGCAGGGCGAGGGGGGCCGACCTCCAGTTGGGGATTCTGTTCGGCCGCCGATAATGGTCGAACCGAAACTGCCCCCGAAAGTAACAGAGCCAGTGTCCATGCACGGAAGACGGGTCCACGGATGGTCATACCTAGCCGAAACCTCCTAGTCACCTTGAGAGCTTACCCCCTCCCTGGCGCTTTGTCATCTTGATTCTTTCGTGGGCTCGACGGGATGGTGCAAGCCTGTTGGCGAAAGGAAGAAGCAACCACCGCCGAATGTTCCCGTTTTCGTTGGGGATGGCAAATTTTCAAATTTGCCATCCCCAGCAGCCCTGTGGGCTAGCCAGAATGCACAAAGCTTAGGCTGGATGGTGATCCATTTTTTGCAGCACTGGCACGCGACCCCGTCGGACTACAATCCGATTTGGCCCTCGAGTGTTGGCAGAGTTCTTGCGGGCTGGAGGGTGCAAAGGAGTTTCCCATGTGCGTTCGTGACTATATGACCACGCAGGTCATTACCGTACCTCCACTCGATCCGGCGGTGCGCGCTCTCGAGCTGATCGAGACGCATCGCATTGACCAGCTCCCTGTGGTGGTCGAGGGAAAGCTTGTTGGGCTGCTGACGAAGAAGGACCTTCGCGACGCGTTGCAGTCGGCTAGCGAAGTTGCGGGTCGAATGCGCAGTCCCTTGGACCTGGGCGGGCTGACGGTGGAAATGGTGATGACGCCTCATGTCCTGACCGTGCGGCCCGACGATCCCATTGTGTATGCGGCGCGACTGATGCGACGAGAGCGCATTGGCTGCCTGCCGGTCGTGGAGGGATCCCGCCTCGTCGGTATCCTGACGCGTTCGGATCTGTTGGGGGCCTTGGCGGATAACGTTGTGGAGGACGAAGAGGTGGGAGCGGTTGGGGCTTGTGCCCGTGTGGCCTGAAGACGCAGCAGCTCGCTCCGCTAATACTTGCACTGCCGCTCCAGTTCGACCAGAGAAGAACCGGCGGCGGCCGGTTCGTTGGTCCCACGAGGAGGTAAGATGAACAGCACGTTACACGATATTGGTTCAGCGGCCGGAGAAGTGTGGCGGTATTTGGACGCCAATGGCCCGACTTCAACGGATACGATGAAGCGAAAGCTCAAGATGAGCTCGGACCGGTTTTATGCCGCCATCGGTTGGCTGGCCCGCGAAGACAAAGTGCAGTTTCAAACGCAAGGGCGGAAAACCATCGTTTCACTCAAATAATTCGTGCGGGGGCTGTGGGAGAGCCGTGATCCGAGGACGGGGGGGAAGAAGCATTCCCCTGGGTAAGTGGGGTTCAAGCTCGTACGGCAGCAGCAGGTTCGGCTCGACCACCGCCACCAGGCAAACGGACAGTAAAGGTCGAGCCTTTGTGCAGCTCGCTTTGCACCAAGATTTGGCCGCCCATGGCTTCGGCCAGGCGTGCAGAGAGCGCTAGCCCGATGCCGACACCGCCCGCTTCTCGGCCAGCGGCGCTTTGCCGAAAAGGTTCGAACAGTCTGGGGATCTCTTCCGGTGGGATGCCGACTCCAGTGTCTTTTACGATGATATCTACGCAACCGTCGTTCACAGAAGCGGCGGACAAACGAATCGTGCCACGCTGGGTAAACTTGGTAGCGTTGGATACCAGGTTCAGGAGAATCTGTTGTAGGCGATTGGGGTCGGCCCGAACTGTGAGCCCCGGCCGTCCCTCGACCTGAAATTCTACTGGCCTTCCTTGTAAGCGGGCCAGAGCATAGTGCCGCATTTCCTCGAAGATTGGATCGAGTTCCACCTCGGTAAGCTGAACCACCAGTTTGCCCGCTTCGATGCGCGAAAGATCGAGCAAGTCGCTGACCAAGAAGACCAGATTGCGTGACGTCCGCGTGAGTCGCTCGACAATCTCCGAGGCCTCGTCGGGCAGCCGGCCAAAGGCGCCTTCGGCGAGCAAATCCACATAGCCCATGATGATGTTGAGGGGCGTGCGCAACTCGTGGGAAACGCTGGCAAGGAACTCGTTTTTGATTGCGTTCGCTCGCTCGAGATCCTTGTTGGCTTTAGCAAGGGCCGCATTTGTTCGCCGGAGTTCAGCCGCCTGTTGGAAGAGCGCCCAGCGCTGGTGCTCCAAAAACGCCGCCCCCAAGATGGTGAGCAACGCCATCGCCGAAAGTCCGAGTGCGTGCATGGCGATGGGAACCAGAGGTTGGGCCCCAAGCGCAATGGTCAGAAGGAACCCCGAAACCGCTGCGATAGATACCGGTATTTGGCCACGCGCCCCCCAAGGAAGCGCAACCATAGTGCCCACGAGAATGTACAAGAGTGCCAGCGCGAGCACGTCGCCAGTGGATCTAACGGCGATGTGATAGCCCGTGACGAGGACGACCAAGCCGACCGTACAGGCGGAGGCGATGGCTCTCACTCGCTTCCGCAGGCGGGGATTGCGAATCCGCCACACGGCGGCCGCGATGAGGGCGAGCTCGATACCGTAGAACAAAGCGTAGTAGCGGTCTCGCTCCGGGAAATTTATGTGCTCGAAAATCCAGGCGATGCCGATGACTACCGCAAATGCAATTCCCGCAATGGGCAATCGGTCGGCAATCCGCCTGGCGGAATCTGCCTCGAAACTGTCTCTTGCGCTCGCGACAAGTGTCACCGTGGTGAAATTTTATACACCGCAAGGCCGACGCCGACAAATTGCAATTGTAGGTTCTTTTCTTCACTCTAATGGGCACGATGCATCGGATTGCCTGTGTGGTTCATGGTGGTGCGGGATCCTGGCCGAGTGCGGAACACGGGCGTGCTTTGGACGGCTGCCGTGCTGCCATAAGGGCGAGCTGGGATATTCTGCGTTCCGGGGGGCATGCGCTCCGCGCCGTTGTCGCGGCTGTCGAGGCTATGGAAAACTCGGGGGTGTTCAACGCAGGCGTCGGTTCTGTGCTCACCGAGAATGAGACCGTGGAAATGGACGCGGCGGTGATGGATGGCCGGGATTTGGCTGCTGGCGCGGTCGCGATGGTCCGTTCGGTGCGCAATCCTGTACGTCTGGCGGTGGAGGTCCTGCAGGCGGGCCGTGAGGTCATGCTTGCCGGCGAAGCAGCCGACCAATGGGCCGAGCGCCTCGGTCTGGAGACCCTTGCGCCGGCCGCACTGGCGGAGGCAGCGCGAAAACGCCGGCGCCGAGCAACCTCGGATATTGCTGGTGGAACCGTGGGAGCTGTAGCCGTGGACGCGGCTGGAAACGTGGCCGCGGCGACTTCCACCGGCGGGCGCATGGGAAAACGCGCGGGCCGTATTGGAGACTCCCCGATCATTGGCGCGGGGACTTATGCGGACAACCGTGCTGGCGCTGCATCGGCTACCGGTTACGGGGAAGCGATTTTGCGGTTCGGTCTCGCTCGCGTGGTCGTCATGCACCTGGAGCGTGGGTTCTCTCCAGCTCGGGTTGCCGCCGCCGCGATTGCCGAGCTTTCCCGACGGATGCCCGGTGAGGCGGGAGTCATCGTCGTGGATCGGTTCGGTCGTATCGGCGTGGCCCACAATACAGAGGCGATGCCAGTGGCATGGATGACGAACGACTTGATGGAACCCGAGGCGACGATGTCGGCCGAGCGGGTGCCCGCATTGAGGCAATCGCGAAAGGGGACTCGCTGATGAGCACGGCAGCCTCGCGGGATCGGATCGTTCCCCTACCTTGGTGGCGACTGGCGTGGGGACTTTTCGCGGATCTCGCCGTGGCAGTGGTGACCATCGTCCTGGCGATTCCAGCGATCCTTGTGACCGTGGTGACGCGCCGCACTTGGGCAATCGACTTCCTAGCCCCGATTTGGAGTCGCATTGTTGTATTCCTTTGCGGTGTGCGCATCGAGGTTTACGGATTGGAACATCTCGACCCGAAGCGATCCTACGTCATCATCTCCAATCACTTGAGCAACTTCGACATTTGGGTCACGCTGGCAGCCCTGCCCTTGCGGCTCCGGTTTGTCGCCAAAGAGGAGTTATTGCGGATCCCCTTCTTTGGCACAGCGCTGCGCATGAGCGACCACATCGTGATCAACCGCTCCAAGCCGGACGAGGCGGTGGCGCGGATTAACGAACGCGTGGCCGCTCAGGCCAAAGCGGGGAAACCGTTTTGTTTGCTTTTTTACGCCGAAGGGACTCGTAGCCCGGACGGCCAAGTGCACGCCTTTAAAAAAGGCGGCGTCACGTTGGCGTTGCGTACCGGGCTTCCGATCGTCCCCTTGTCGATCAGCGGCACGTGGAAACTTCTTCCAAAGAATGCCCTGCTCATTCGGCCGGGCGGGCGCGTCAAACTCGTTCTCGCGCCGCCAATCGAAACCGCGGGGATGAGCTTGGAGGAGCGCGACGCGCTGAACGAGCGGGTCCGCGCCATTGTCATCGAGAACTTCGACCCAAATGTTTGATGAATTGCCGGAGCTGCCGAGCCGGGCCACTGGCATGACGGTGGTGCAGTCACTGTATGTGGCGACGCGCTGGGTCCAAGAGCAACTGTGCGCCGGAGCTCCACGGCCGGTGTGGCTCGTTGTCCCCAAGCCTCTCCCGTACATTGCACTGCTGGCGCAGAGCTTGTGGGCTTGCCTCGGTAGCCGCGTGCGCTTGGATGCTCCTCGAGGTATCCCGTTTCGCGCGACGCCGCTGTTTTCGCGCGTGGACCAACTCAACAAGGCTTTGGCTGCGGACCTTTCGGTCGCGGCACTCGCTCAGCTTTTACCGTACCTGCGGCGCGGCCGGGGAGATGCAGGGCGTGCGGCGGAGGCGTGGTTACCGAGGATATCCCCGGCACGGGCGCTGTTTCTGTTGCACTCGTGCGGGGCTCATCCGGATCCCACAGGGCCGCACCGCTGGCATGGCCACATCGCGGCGTTCTTGCGGCGGGTGGAAAATGGCCTCCAGGCACTGAATCGAACGGATCGAGTGAGCCAGCGGACGAATGCGGTCCAGCGCCACGAGGCCGAACGGGTGCGGCGGGAGTTGAGGCTCGTGTTGCCCGCTGTGCGCGCGCTCGACGTATTGGCGGATCGACTTGCCGCCGGTGGTACGCTTGCCGAATTGCTGGAAGTGTACCGGTCCTTTGTTCTCGATTGGCTGGTTCTACCGGTGCCTTCACCGGTTCTTCGAGAAGTCTTTGAGCGAGCCTGGGAGGACGCAAAAGAAAATCACGCTCACCTGAAATTAGGCGAATTCTTGCGCTGGCTGACCAGCGCGCTTTCCCGAGCTTCCATCCGACCGGAACCGGAGGAGGATCCGGACGTGGTGCTTAGCGCGGAGCCCGTTCCCGATGAGAAGGGCCCGTTGTTTCGCGTTCATCCTGGCACGGACGAAGAGGCATTTCTCCTTTCGCCGGCCGAGCAAGAGATCGTCCCTCTGGCTCCGGAGTGGAGCAGCGGGGCTCCGGCGCTCGAGTGGCCATCTTTCCAAGGTCCCCAACGCCCTCGGCGAGCGAGGGAGTTCGATGACGATGCGGATGGGGTTACGAGAATCGAGCCCGGCTCTTTGCCGCGATGGGGCCGAGAAGCGCGGCGGCCGCTCTCTGCCACTGCTCTACCAATGCTGTTGGAGTGCCCGTACCGGTTTCTGTTGGAGCGCACAGCCCACATCCATCCATTGCCGGCTCCTGTGCGCACAGATCAGTTGGATCCAATGGCATTTGGAACGCTCGTTCACCAGGCGTTCTCAACATTTTTAGCCTCCTGTGGTCGCGCCTTTTACGCCCGAGAGAACCACCTTGCGTTTTGGCTGGAGAACGTTCGGGCCATTTGTTCCGAGCAATTTGACGATTTCGTGCTTGGCTATCCGTTGTTCGGCACCGATGTCCGAGAACGAGAGCACGGGCGGCTAGAGGAGGCGTTGCGATGCCTCGTGGGAGAGGAATGGAGACAGCCACAGGCCGAGCTCCTCGGGGTAGAACCACGTTTCGGGGAGCCCATGGGCTTGTGTTTGAGTGTCGGTGACCGACAGCTTTACCTGCGCGGTGCAATGGACTGGCTCCTGCGCGAGCCCGCAGGCGTGGCGATCCGCGAGCTCAAAACTGCTGCCGGACGCGGCATGGGCTCTGTTCGTCCCGCTACTCGGCATTATCTCCAGCTCGGCCTGTATGTGCTGGCTGCGGAAAGCGGCTTCTTGTTGCCCGCCGATACGGTCGTCGAGGCGGCCTTACTGGTTGTTTCGGGTCAAAAGATTCATCGCTGGTGCGCTCGGGATGACGCGCTCGCGCAGCTTCGGCAAACGACGCGAGCCGCTCTGGAGCTGGGAATGGAGCTTCTCGAAGCAGGGCTCTTTCCTCGTACGCCGCGGCAGGAACCGTGCGGTCGCTGCCCGTTTTTCCATCACTGTGGCGAAGAGGGGGCAATGCGTTCTGCCGGCTCACTGCGGCGTTCGCGAGATAGTCGTTTGCAGCGATTTCTCGCCTGGCACGAAGTTGCCGCCGAGAGACTGGCTTTCGAATACCCTGGCTGATGGTGCGATGGAAATCGTTCGTTACCCGAGGGGCGATCGAGACATGGTGGCGGCCACGTTGCGGGCCGCGTCGAAACCATTGGTGGCGGGCCGGCGGACTTTGGTTGTGGCTGACGGCTTGGCCTCTGCGCATTCTCTCCTAACGAGCATCGAAGGGCACGAACTTCCTTACCGCGCGCGTGGACGCTGGCTGTTTGTCGGCCATCCTTGGGTTCGGCAATTCTTGCTCGCACTGCGAGGCCTGGCAGATGAGGCGGATGCCCTCGGAAATTTTTGTTTTCTCTCCCGCCCGTTTTTCAACCTTGGTGTCGTAGAACGGGTCCGCCGCGTGGTTTCGGGTGAAGACCGGGAAAACGATGGTGGTGTGTGGGGGCAAGCTCGGGGGGTTACCCGTCACCTGCGCGCGCGTGCCCATGCAGCGAACGCAGGCGCCGCCGCCTTGGCGCTCGCGCACCAAACCGGGTTATTGGAAGCTGACTGTTTCCATGGCGCCAATCGAGAAGTGGAACGCGCGCTGCTTTGGTCGTTGCTCGGTACCATCATGCATTTGGGTTGGGCGAACTCGAATGACCTGACGAGCTTCGTTCCCATCGTGAGCGGGTGGCTAGAGAAGCCGGAGACATTGGCGGGGCAGCTTCCAGGATCCGATCCTGACGGCGTCGTCGAACTGTCCGCCATCGGGGACGTGACTGCCAATGAGGTTGTGGATTGTTTTGCGCTGTGTATCCGTGAGGAAGGACCGAGGCGGTTGTCGTGGGAGGTTGATTCTTCTGGCTGGGTGCAATTGCGAGGGGAGGAGCGCCCAGAACCGATTACGGTTCGGGTGAGCCGCGTGTGCATCGTCCCTGATTGGGGAGCAGGCGGGGGGCGGTAAAAGTAGCGGTCTGCCGCAGAGCGCAGCCGGGCTGGACTATCGCTCTTGCTTGCCGATGCGGTTGCCCGCTGCAAAGCGCCGTAATTCTTCGAGCGACACCCCCAAAAGGTAAGCGACGGACAAAGCAGCCCGGAGTGCGTACAGCTCGCTGTCGCCCACAAACTCACGGTACAACGGGATTTTCTGTCCGGCGACGACTGCAGTGGGAACGGTACCCCGTTGCTCGCGGGCAGCACCAGAAAGAAGCTGTGCCGTAGGCGGAAGTTGCAGCCCGGCACAAAAGGGATCATCGCGGCAAGCGAGAATGGGAGCTCCTTTGGCGACCGCGGCACGCACCAGGAGAGACAATTCGTTGCGGAGAGTGCCCGCATGATGGTTGTCGTACAGCCCAGCGCCCGATGTCGGGGTTAGGACAAGAATGTCCGGCGCGGCCACACCCAGCAAACGTTCGGCATCACCGGGTTGGCGCACGCCATATTCCAGCACGAGGACAGCACTGCGGATCGGTCGGCAGGCACGTTGGAGCGCCGCAACGAGACCTGTGACCAAGGTCCGCACTTGTTGCGTGTCGAGTTGGACGCCGAGCACGGCAAGCGGCAACCCGATTTCGGTATTGTAAGAGAGCGGGTTTGCCCGGGTGGGAAAATGGGGGGAGAGAACTTCGAGAAACACCCTTTTGGCCACGGTCTTTCCGCGACCCCCCGCAATGCCGATGATCGTGGGGCGATGGATACGAAGGCTCCACCGTGCGAGTTCGGCAAAAACGCTTGCCGCTGCCCGCCGTCGCCAAGCGCGTGTGGATGCGCTCGCGGATCGGACGCCCGGCGCTGCCAGCGGCAGGGATACGCTGGTGCGATCACCTTGCACCTGAAAGAACCGGCGCAACCGCTCGAAGGCGAGGTCGATGTCGGAGAGATCGCGCGCGAAACAAAGCCGCAGGTGGCCTTCTCCTGTAGGGCCGAAAGCGACTCCCGGGACTACGGCCACGCGTGCAGATTGGAGCAAGGCGCGGGTGAGCGCCCACGAATCCCGCGCAAACGGTGCCGTGTCTTTGAGGCGCGGGAACACAAAGTACGAAGCGTCCGGCTTTTGGTAGTCAAAAATGTCCGACAGCGAGTCGAGGTGTTGGATAATGCGTTCGCGGCGGATCCGGAACTGCTCGCGAAAAGGGGCAACCAGGCTGTCGGAATGTTCCAGGGCGGCCATGGCTGCATATTGAGAAATGACCGGGGCGCAGGTGACGAGCGTGTCGTGTACTTTGAGAATCTTGGCGGCTAGGCGACGGTCGGTGTGAAGAAAGCCGATGCGCCAGCCCGTCATGGCATAGGACTTCGAAAACGAGCACACACGTACGGTGCGTTGGCGGTGCTCCGGGAAGGAGGCAGGGCTCGTCACCGGTTCTGCGGTGTAAACGAAGTCCTTGTAGACTTCGTCGGTAATCACAACCGCGCCGTGCTGCTCCGCGAGCGCGAGTAGTAGCTCGATCGTGGCGCGCGGGAAGATGGTTCCAGTCGGGTTGTTCGGCTGAGCCAACAGAACGGCCTTGGTTTTCCGCTGGAACGCTCTGGCCAGAGCATCGGGGTCGAGGTCGAAGCCATAGTCCTCGACGAGGGGCACGAAACGAGGCGTGGCGCGGGCCAGGCGAATCGCACTGCAATAGGAAGTGTACGTCGGGGAGGTCACGAGCACTTCCCCACCCGGCGGCACGAGCGCGAGCAGGCTTGCGGTAATGGCCTCGATCGAGCCGCACGTGACAATAATCTCCGACTCTGGGTCGTAATGCATGCCTTCCCGGCGGAGGGCTTCGCTGATCAGCTCGCGCAAGGCTGGTAGACCAGGCGACAAGCTGTATTTGGCGCAGGCACCTTCTTCGAGCTTTTGCCGGACAAAGGCCTTGATCGGCTCAGGTGTGTCGAAGCTGGGGATACCTTGTGCCAGCGAGACCACGTCGGGCAGAGCCGCCGCCTCGATTTCGATGGCCTTGATTGGGGAGAGTTCGAGATCCTCCCAGGGTGCGGCGGAGGGAAAGAAGTGTGGTGACGGCGTGCCGGTCATTTCTCAGCCTGACCTCTTCCCTTTAAGAGGATGATCTACAGCAGTGACGAGGTCTGAGGTAGGTGACACGCTCGTCAGGTGGTCGGTTCGATCCAGAACCACGGGTTGCCAGCTTCCACCCTCGCGCTGGATCACGTGCAGGGAACCGAGAGCCACAGTCAAGCGCGGCCGCTCCCAGCCGAGCAAAAGTGAGAGACTCCGAACGATGACGCCGCGATGACTGAGGATGAGTGCCGTGGGTCCGGGCCCGTCGAGGACGCGGGCGAGTCCTTCCGCCACTCGCGCGCGAAATGCGTTCAACGACTCGCCACCCGGGTAAACAAAATCGTCGGTGCGTGCCTTCCAGCGAACGTATTCGTCGGGATGCGATGCGGCAATTTCGGCCTCCGTCATGCCCTCCCAGGCGCCAAAGTGGACTTCGTCGAAGGCGGCCACGGCCTCGGAGGGGACGTTCGGTGCCACCAGGGCGGCGGCGTCGCGCGTCCGGGATAAGGTGCTCGTGTACACTATGCAGACGTTGAACGGAGCCACCACAGCCGCCGCGCACCGCATTTGTTGCTGGCCAAGACAACTCAGGGGAACATCGGTCGAACCCCAGTAGCGGGTGCTCGACTGCCCCGTCGTTTCCCCATGCCGCAAAAACAATAGCGTGTGAAGGCGGGCCATTGTTTAAAAGTTGACCTTACGCATGACCCAGCGAGGCAGCCAGCGAATGACTGCCATCACCAAAGCCCAGATGGGCGGCACGTACACGACCGGTCGTGCCCGCTCGATTGCCCGCACAACGGTCCTCGCAACATCGTGAGGATCCGCAGCAAAAGGGGGTGGTTTGAGTCCGATCGTCATGCTGGTGCGCACAAAGCCTGGTTTCACGGTGACGACGCGCAAGCCTTGGTGGTAAAAGCGATGGTCTAGCCCTTCGAGGTAGCGTGTCAGGCCGGCCTTGGTTGCCCCGTACAGCACCACCGGTTTCCGCCCGCGCTCCCCAGCGACGGAGCTGAAAACGCACAAGGTGCCACCGCCCCCGGCCAATAAGCATTTTCTAGCGGCCTCGCAGAATAGAATGGTCTGGGTGAAGTTCGTGTCCAGTAGCTTGGCTGTGAGGGCGCTGTCATTTTCGAGATCGTCTTGCGAGGCAAATATCCCGGCTGTGACCACAACTGCATCCAAGCGATGCAGCGCTTCGATGGCGGCCTCCAGAGCGGGAGCGAAAGAACTCGGCTCGCTCAAGTCGCAACGAAAGTGCCGCACTGGGGAGGGAGCGCCGTGGATTTCCAAATCCTTGGCACTTCGTTCGAGTTCGCTCTCGTTCCTGCCCAGCAAGAACAAGCTGTGGCCACGGCGGGCGAGTTCGCGCGCCACTGCTCGACCCATTCCTCGCGTCGCGCCCAGCAAGGCAATTCTCATCGCCGGTCACCAAACAGTCGTGCCGCCAACGCGCTGTGGAGCCGATGTTGGGGATCCCAGCGGTCGCGTACGGCAAGGAAGCGTTGTAGGCGCGGTTCCATGAGGCGGAAATGCTCGGGGCGTGTGAGAGCATCTTTGGCGAGGTAAACGCGCCCCCCGGCTGCGATGACAAATTCGTTTAAAGCGTCCACAATTGCCTGCGTCCGGGCCATCATGGGCATGTCGAGAGCGTAAGAGATCCCGGGACGAGGAAAGGAAAGCAAGCCTCGTCCCTCGGCGCCGCAATCCTTGATCACGGCGAGAAACACGGGTGCTGCGAGCTCGCGCAACCGGTGAACGAAGCGAATATGGCGCTCGAAACCGTCCTCGGCGGGCAAGACGCATTGATACTGCGTGAAGCCACGCGGGCCATACAAGCGGTTCCAATCGAGCAGTGCATCCAGGGGATAAAAAAAACTCTCGGGATGCACGATTCGCGGCTTTTGATTGCGGCGCGCACGGTACAGGTACAGCCGATTAAAGTAGCGTACCATCCAAGTTTGCAAAAACCAGCTCGGAAACAGCGCCGGCACCCGCACTGTGCGCTTGGGCTTTGGCGGGTGGCTGGGAGCCTCGTGTGGTTCGGCCCAGCGGCCTTTCATGAGCGCACTGCGACCGAAGTGAGGTGGCGGGTTGAGAAGGTCTGCCCAGGCAACTGTGAATGGCCACTTTTCTCCGGCATCCCGCAGCGCTGCCAGCAAGCTGGGGATGTCCGCAAATGTTTCGGTTTGTTCGACGATCCACGGTGACGGCACCTTGTGCATCCGAAAAGCGACCTCGAGAATGTGCCCGGTCAGGCCCATGCCACCCAACGTGGCATCGAATAGCTCGGCTTCGTGTTCGGGGGAACATTCAATGACACGCCCGTCGGCCACCTGGAGGAGAATCGAAACCACGTGTCGGCCGAACGTCCCCTGCGAGTGATGCATTTTACCGTGGACATCCGCGGCCACCATGCCCCCGAGTGTGACGAACTTGGTGCCCGGAGTCACGGGAGGAAACCAACCCCGCGGCAAGAACACCTCGATGATCCGCCATAGGGGACAACCCGCTTCCGCTCGCAAAATGCCCGACTCGGGGTCGAACGACAGCAGCCGGTCGGCGAACAGCGTGCTGGTCAATGCCTCGCCGGGCGTGGCAGGCAAAGCGGCGTCGCCGTAAGCACGGCCGAGACCTCGGGATAGCACCGTGTGGCGCGCAACCTGTTCGAGCCGTTCGCCAGCGCACAAGTGCGCTTCCGAGACGGGAAAGCGGCCCCAGCCGCTCACGGGAACCACTGGCGAGCAGGAGCGGAGTTCTGTGTTCGATGGAGTATCCGAGGTCATCGTTCCCAACGCCGGACAAACGCCAAAGCTTCCTCAGGGGTCGGGATCCCGGGCCGGCCTCCGACTTTCCGACACTTCAACGCCGAGGCGGCAGCCGCGTACCGCAGCGTTGCCTCGATTTCCCAGCCTTTGAGCAGCCCATAAATGCAACCGGCGTGGAATACATCTCCGGCCCCAGTGGAGTCTATGGCGTGTACTGGATATCCACGCACCGCATGCTCTTTGCCGTGCACGTAAGCCAACGCGCCGCCCGGACCAAGCGTGGCGGCGGCAAACCACGGGCCATAACGCGCCACAGAACGGAGGGCTCGCGCCAGGTCGTCCGTTCCAGCGAGACGCGTTGGGAACTCCGGAGAGGTGATCACGACGTCGCTTCGCCGTAACAGATCCTCGATTCCGCTCCCCGGCCGATCCACATCGAGAACCACAATGCCCCCGGCTTGCTTGACTTTCTCTGCCGCACGAATGGCCAGCGGCAAATCTACGGCGTCCAGTAACAAGACTGCGGCCGATTCCAATTGCCGAGCGGCCTCGGGGTTAAGCTCTGCGATGGACAGCCTGGCGCTGGCTTGGTGTAACACGGAGCGTTCGCCGGTGATCTGGTCGATCAAAATTACCGAGACGGGCTGCGCGGTATTCCGAATGGTCACGGCTCCGGCAAGGCTGACACCTTCGCGGGCGAGGGCACTGCGAGCCAGGTAACCCCCTGGATCATCTCCAAAGGCGCCAATGTAGGCAGTGCCCGCGCCCCACCGCTGCAAGGCCACCAAAGCAGTGGGAACCTGACCGCCCGGCTGTACCTCGTAGTGGAGCAATGGTTGTTTGCTGTCCAGGCGAGGGTGGCGGGCCACAATACACAGGTGGTCCACACTGCTGGTTCCGACGCCCACTACGAGCCCCCCGCTGTTTCGCTTCCGTCTGTTGTTGGATTGGCCTCTGCCGCGATTCATCCGCCGCCGCACTCCGGAGCAAGTGACAACGCCTACACGAACTTGGGCGGTGCGACAACCGTGTGACTACTTACTGGCATTGTTGCCCCGCGCCGAGATGATACCCATGCCGAGGAGCGAACGCTCAAAGATCCACGGTCAGTGCCGGTGATTCGGGATCATTTGTATAAAAGGTAAGCGTTGGCGGTGTGCGGAGAGCGGCGGGGTCTCCTTGTAACAGAACGCGAAGAGACACGGCTTGGTTGGGAGCAAGGTCCAAGGGCAGCGAACAGGGCCCACAATCTTCCCAGAAGAGCCTCACCCCGCAACCGGAGCGCACTTCATAGATTCTCAGGTGGCCAGTTCCGTGGTTGCGGATCTGTAACCGAATTGCTGCCTCGGCAGGGCTCTCCCGAGTATCGGTACCGCCCGGGCGTATTCGCTCGACAGCGAGTTGGGGGCGGAGAACCGCTTTCGGCAGCGATGCGTACACAAAGAGGAGCCCCCCAAGCGCGATGCCGCTCAGGGACAGCACGAGTTGCTTGCTCCGGCTCAACGCCAACGTTGGGTGCTCCTGCTCGACAGAACAAACAAGCGAATTCTCAGGGCTCAGGAACCTGGAAGGAGGGCAATGATGCGGGTCGGGCCCCCGGTGCCCCCGCGAATTTTCATAGGTAGCGCTAGGACCGTGGCTCCAGACGGCGGGAGAAGCTCGACATTGGCCACATTTTCAAAGACCGGCTTGTTGGCGCCGTTTAGGATCCGGTGCGCCGGAAAGTCCTGTGACGGCCCGTGGTCCACGCTGGCAGTGTCAATACCGACGGCAGCGATGTCTCGCTCGGTAACGAGGAATTTTGCAGCCTCTGGTGAAATGCCTGGAAAGTGTAAATTCTGGACATCCCCTGGAACGTCGGTCCCAAGGTATGCACGCCTATCTCCCCAAAAGCGTCCCCATCCAGTAAAGGCGATAACGATTGCCCCCTTTGGCAGCCGTCCGTAACGGTTTTCCCAGGCCAAAACATCTGCGACGGTCATAAGGTAGTCCGGATTGCGGGCTGCTGCGTGCCGGAGGTCGATGACGGCTGCTGGCCCGATCAGCGAGCTCATCGGTATCGCCTCGGCAGACCAACCACCCTCAGCGAAGTGAATGGGGGCGTCCGTATGGGTCCCCCCATGCTCCGCTAGGCAGATATTGTTGGCCGCGTACCAGTAGCCCGAGGGGGTTTTGCCGTAAGCAACCCGTTCGATCCGAAAGGGCTGACTGGTTGGCCAGTAGATCGTGTCCGCACCGAACTCGTAAGTCAGGTCCACGACCCGCAATGGATCAATTCTGACCACCCGGATCGAATGATCCTTGGTCGGGGCACAACCGACCCCCAGAATTGAAACCGTGAGGATGAACGGGGCGAGTCGGGACCGACACTTCATGGGACGGCACCTCAGTCGCGCCGAGCCTAAGCCAGGCTCAGGATCGAGTCAATTCGATCGGAACCAATGGCCGGGAGGGTCATTCCGGTAACGAAAGAGAGACGAAATTCGTCCTTGACTCCGTTACGAAAACGACGCAAATTAGGACGCGGTTTTGTGGAAGTGCCCGTAGCTGTTTGGGGGCGAAAAGCGTTCCACAAACATCGAAAATAAAAGCTCAAAACGCACTGGACCTTCGGTGAATTTTCGCCGATGATGTCCGTCGGAAACGCACCATGTTCGACACAGATTACAACAACGATAACAACGTTCTGGACCGTGAAGAAGAGCTCCGTCCCGATGACTCTCTCGAGTTGGGCGAAAGCGCAACCGAGGAGATCGCGGAATGGGAAGCGCGGGATGTCGAGTCTCTTTTTTCCGCCGATCTGGCGACCACGTCCGTATTGAGCCGGGCAGAGGAGGAGGCGCTGGCTCGGAAAATCGCCAGGGCTCGGGACCGAATCCTTCGAGTCTTGAGCCGCGCTAAGACTCTGAGCCGAGTGGCCCTAGAAGATGCCGGCCGTGGAGTGATCCTCCCGGAAGAGGACTTCCGCGAGCGGGAGACCGTTGCGATTCTTCGTTTCGCTGAAGAGGCGCTACGCGATCGCAAGTTGCTCAAGCGGACGGGGTTTAAAAAGGTCAGCCGGCTGCGGCAGTTCATCCGCGACCTCACCACCGCGCTAGACGAATACCGCGAACTGCGGGACGAGATGATGAGGGCCAACCTACGTCTCGTGAACCTATTTGCGCGCCGGTATCGGCATCCCGTCCTCACGTCGCTGGACTTGTTCCAGGAAGGAACCATCGGGTTGTTGCGCGCCATCGAGAAGTACGATCCGCAGCGCAACATCAAGTTCAGTACGTACGCGACTTGGTGGATTTGGCAGCAACTGAGCCGTGCTGCAGACATGCAGGGGTCGCTGATTCGCTTGCCTGTGCACTGGAATCAGTTCCGGCGGCGGATCGGGCGGGACGCTCGGGAGCTAGCTATGGAGAACGAAGGCCCGGTGTCGCGCGAGGAAATTGCCGCCTCGCACGGCTTGGATCCGGAGCGCTTCGAAGCCATGGCGCAGAGCTTCCAGTTCCTGTCTACCGACGCTCCCATTGGTGACGAAGACGACCGCACCCTCGAAAGCACCCTGGCGGCAGAGACGCCCGAGCCGGATGAGGTGGCCGAACACGTCTCCCTGCGGGAGCGGTTGGAAGAGGCGCTGAAGAAGCTCCCTCCACGCGAAAGCAAGATTCTGCGGCGGCGGTTCGGTTTGGATGACGACGAAACCGAAACGCTGGAGCAGCTTGGGCGTGAGTTTGGGGTGAGCCGGGAGAGGATCCGCCAGCTCGAAGCCCGGGGGCTCAAGATGCTCCGCCAAATTTGCGCGGAGCAAGGCTTGCAGGATTACCTTTCGTAATAGCGACCTGGCGCCGCGCCAATGCGCGCGGCGCCAGCGTTGCAGCACCGGCCGGGCATCCTTTTCCATTCCGCCCAAGCTGTGTCGGCCGTTCGGCTCGCAGTTTCCGCCGGATTGTGGCCCTTTCCGGAAAACTGCGCTCGCCGAATGGTTTCGCTCGACACAGGCGGGGTGCTTTTAGAACAGTCCTTTGATGCGGTTGCGCACGACCGAGACGCAATACGAGGGCGTACGAACGGCGTGCAGCTTCAGCGACTCGGGCAAATGCTATACCTCGGCGAGGCAAGATGTGTTCCGTGACATCGCGGGCAGCGAGTGGGTCGAGAGAAACGTTTGCGGTCTCGAAAAACATAGCCGCAACTCAGGCAAGTGGCTGGGTGGACCACCAACTCCTCCTGGGAGTGAGCCAGGGAGCGAGCCACGTGTTCGATGTGGTCAAGGACCTCTTTTTCGGGGATCTGTAGCAACCGGGATAGCTCCCTTGCGCTGCGGGGATTGCCGCGCAAAAGCTCGACCAAAGCTTGTCGGGTTGTACCGGCCATGTGCGTTCCCGGTGTGTTGGATTCGACGTCGTTTGCGAAGGCCTGTCAAGCTCTTTCGCTGATCCTTGCAATTTGTTTGACTGCCGCGTGCAGAGCTATGCCACCTGAAAATACCGAAACAGAATTTTTGCAGCGCGCCAAAGACGGCTTGATCGAGGAACTTCGGATCGAGGGTGTTACCGACGCCAGGGTCCTGGAAGCGTTGCAAAAAGTACCTCGCGAAGAATTTGTTCGCCCGCACGACCGCAAAGCAGCCTATGACAATCGTGCCCTTCCGATTGGGAAGGGACAAACAATTTCGCAACCACTCATCGTGGGCCTGATGACACAACTCCTCCAGCTCCAGGGTGACGAGCGCGTCTTGGAAGTCGGCACCGGCTCGGGTTACCAGGCTGCAGTGTTGAGCCTGTTGTGTCGCGAAGTTTACACGATCGAAATTGACCCCGAACTTGCCGAAGAAGCCAAGCAACGACTGGCGCGGTTGGGCTACAAGAATATCCATGTGCGCGCGGGAGACGGCTTTTTCGGCTGGCCGGAAGCCGCCCCGTTTGACGCCATGATCATCACCGCCGTGGCCCCACGAGTGCCCGAGCCCCTGCTCGCGCAGCTAAAGCCAAATGGCGTAATTGTCATGCCAATTGAAGAGGGCTGGAGCGAGACCTTGGTGAGGGTACGCAAATTGGAGGATGGAACGACAAAAATGGAGCGCTTCGGTGCTGTGGCCTTCGTACCCATGCGCGGCGCTGTGCGAAAGCAAGAGCAGACCCATTGAGGTTTCGCCTGCTGCCGCCGTGCCTCGCCAAACTGGCTGATTCGCCTCCCCACATTTTTAAATCGGCTTTCCTGAGGTAACTTTTTGTTCCTGGGCTTCGCAGTGGGCGACTCGCGGCATCTGCTCGCCCATCGCAGGGAGGGGCGGCCGCTCGGGAAAACGGCCTTGGCAAGCGATCGGAAATGGTGTAAGCGCCTGCCTGCAATCGGTCGCACGGTGGGGGGGGCCTTGGCCCCATGGAGCGTTGGGAAGGAGGGAAGAATGAACGTTTTCAGGCTGGCTCTGGGGATCTTTGCGTTCGGTGGATTCGTGGGGGCAGCGTCGGTCGCTCCGGCGAAAGAGCCCATTCCACCTGCGAGACAAGCCTACTTGCGGTATTGTTCCGCGTGCCATGGGGAGACCGGGAAGGGGGACGGTGTAGTCTCCCATTTGATGAATCCGCGGCCCAGTGACCTCACCCAGCTCGCAAAGAAAAACAAGGGTGAATTTCCGTTCATGCGCGTGATCCGGATCATCGACGGCCGGGAAACTTTACGCGCTCACGGTGACCCGGACATGCCGGTCTGGGGCGAAATTTTCGCATCGGAAGTCCCAGGAGCGATCAACAAAGAGGCGCGCATTCGAGGCAAGGTACTGTTGATCACCGAGTACTTGGCCTCGATCCAAGAGAAATAGAGTCGAGCCGGATACAAGCTGGCGAGCTCTTAGGCCGCCCCTAGAACCCAAAGCTAATCAGTTCCTCGTGCCGTCGCGCATACTCGAGAGCGAGCTCGAGTTGTGCCTTGCTTTGGGCGTGGATCTCGAACAGGGGTTCTCCTCGCTCGACTACATCACCGACGGTACGTAGGAGGCGCACCCCTGCGCTGACGTTCGCCGGTGCTCCGGCATGCTTCGCCACTCGGGCCATGTGCCAACAGTGAATGGCCCGAATGCGGCCGTCGGCTGGGGACGGAAATTCGGCGCGAAACGCCGCCTCGGGCGGAAGCGGCCGCGGGCCTTGCGCTTGCACAATTCGCTGAAAAGCTTCCCATGCCGCACCTGTATCGAGGGCCTGTGAGGCCAGCCGGTAGCCGTGACCCGGCGGGGCCTTACCCGTCATTTCTAGAATCCTCGCCGCCAGGTAAAGAGATTTTTCGCGCAAGTCGGTGGGGGCGCCGGCTTCTCGTTGAAGGACGGCCAGGACATCGAGAGCTTCCAAGCGCGGGCCTATGCCCCAGCCAATGGGGGCCCAGGCATCGGTAATGGCCACCTCCAGGTGCAGCCCGATCTGTTGGGCAACGGACTGAAACAACGCGGCCAGCCGTTGCGCGTGCTCGAGGCTTCGCACCTTGGCACTCGGCCCTACCGGGATGTCCAGAAGAGCATGGGTTGCCCCCGCGGTCTTCTTCTTGGACAAGATCGAAGCCACCATTTGGGCCTCCGTGTCGATTTCCATCGGCCGCTCCACGGTGATGAGGATGTCGTCTGCTGGCGCCAAGCCCAACGCTCCGCCCCAAGCAATACAGCCCCCGGCACGCTCGATGATTCGGTAAAGCGTGTCCGGGTCAAAAGCCACGTTTGCGAGCACACTCATGGTGTCGGCCGTACCAGCCGGACTGGTAATGGCGCGCGAAGAGGTTTTCGGTACCGTGAGGCCGAGCGCCACTAGAATGGGCACGACAATCATCGTCGTGCGATTGCCCGGAATCCCACCGATACAATGCTTGTCAGCGATCGGCGCGTGAGAAAAACGCAAGGTCGTGCCCGTTTGGATCATCGCCTTGGTGAGGGCCACCAGCTCCTGCGGTTGCATTGGCCGCAAGGCGCAGGCGAGCACGAACATCGAAAGCTCGACCTTCGAGTAGCGGTGTGCCACCACGTCGCGGAGGATGGCCGTGAACGATGGCTCATCCAGAGGACGGCCCCAAAGCTTACTCCGCACGAGATCGACACTGGCCGGGGCGGGTGCGTGCGCCGCATGAACGGGAGTTCCCTCCGGAAGCCCGAGGTCGTGAAACGCTACTTCGGAAACGCCAATTTCGTCGGCTCCAACCAAATGGTTGGTGCAAAAATTCAAGACCCCGATAATTTCTTGAGCAGGCTTGTCGGAACTCTGCCCCCAAACACGGACCCGATCGAGAGGCCGGAACCCTAAATTTCCCGCGATCACAGCTTGCTCGTGGATGAAAACAACGTGTTCGCTCAACGTGTCGATGCCCACCCGACGCAGTTTGAACATTCCGATCCCTCGCTCGGCGCGAGGATACCCTTTGACCGGCGAATTTGCACGATCAGCCGACCGGCGGTACACAGCGGCACCGGATGAAGATGTCGGCAAGAGGCATCGAACCGGATGTGGTGGAAATTGAAGTATTTCGCCACCGCGTTGCTGCCATCGCCGAGGAGATGGGAGCCGTGCTGGCGCGCAGCGGTTTTTCCGCCAACATCAAAGAGCGAAGGGACTTCTCCTGCGCCGTCTTCGACTCGGACGGTCAATTGGTCGCTCAGGCGGCTCACATTCCCGTACACTTGGGGTCCATGCAACTTGCGGTCGAGTCCGTTCTGGCACGCTGCACCCTGGTGGAGGGCGACGTGGTGGGAGTGAACGACCCCTTCTCTGGCGGCACCCATTTGCCCGATTTGACTCTGGTTGCGCCGGTTTGTCTCGCCCAACGGACGCGCCCGTTTGGTTATGTGGCAGCCCGCGCGCATCATGCAGATGTTGGGGGTGCGTTCCCGGGCTCGATGGGATTGGCCGAAGAAATTTACCAAGAAGGCATCCGCTTACCGCCGGTGTACATCGTCCGCCGGGGAAGGGTGTGTGCCGACGTCATCGAGATCTTTACGGGCAACACGCGTGTGCCGGAGGAGCGGAAGGGAGATTTGCTGGCCCAGCTTGCAGCCCTGCGCGTAGGCAAGAAGAGGCTACGCGAGCTGGCGTTCACTGCGGGGCGGGCGCGTTTGCGCGCCGCCATGGCTGCGCTGCAAGACTACTCGGAGAGGCGATTGCGCGGGGTGTTGCGCAGCTTGCCGAAAGGCGTGTTTCGGGCCCGAGATTACCTCGACGACGACGGAATGGGAGCCACCCGGTTGCCATTGTGTGTGGCCATTGCCGTCGAAGCGAGCACGATGACGTTCGACTTCTCGGGGTCCGCCTCACAGACGCGCGGCGGGGTGAACGCGAATCTCGCCGTCACATGGGCTGCCGTGCTGTATTGCTTGCAGTTGCTGGCTCGCGGAGAAATCCCTGCAAATGCGGGCCTGATGCGGCCCGTGCGCCTCGTCGCGCCCGAGGGAACGATCGTCAACGCCCGCTTTCCGGCGGCGGTTGCGGGGGGAAACGTCGAGACCTCGCAGCGAATCGTGGATGTCGTTTTGCGAGCCTTGGCCCAGGCAGCCCCCGATAGGGTACCTGCTGCCAGTTGTGGATCTATGAACAACGTCGCCATTGGGGGCACAGGGGCAGCACCCGCTGCCACGTTTGCCTACTACGAGACGATCGGTGGTGGTGCCGGAGGGGGACCAAACGGCCCGGGCGCCTCTGGTCTCCACACTCACATGACCAACACGTGGAACACGCCGGTGGAAGCATTGGAGGCTCAGTATCCTTTGCGTGTCACGGAGTATTCGATTCGGCGCGGTTCGGGCGGATCGGGATTTCATCGTGGAGGCGATGGCATCGTGCGCGAGATCGAACTCCTGAGCCGGGCGCGGGTGAGCCTCCTGACCGAACGGCGAACGTATGCGCCATGGGGGCTTTGGGGTGGAGGCCCTGGGCACCCGGGCCGCAACTGGCTGGTGCGGAGCAACAAGGCGAAGCCCCAGGATAGAGGCAAACAACCGCTTCCGGCAAAGGTAACGATTGCGGTTGGGCCCGGAGATCGCGTTCGACTGGAAACGCCCGGGGGAGGCGGCTGGGGCAAAATACAGGGAGCACGAGGGAGATAGCCCGAGGGGTCGCGCGGAACTACCCCCCTCGTGCGGGGTCGGGAGGGAAGGGAGGGGTCAGGGAAGCTTTACGCGGCGCCCGCAGAGGCCGTGAAGCCTGGCTGCTGCGCCTTTTCTTTCTTTTCCTTGGCAAGACGTTGGAGCTGTTTCTCCAACTCGCCGATACGACGCCGTAGTTGCTCGACATCCTTGCGTTGCGCCAGCTCGAGCTCGCGGACGAGTACGCGTTGGGCCTCGCGCCGCACCGCACTTTGGAGCCACTGGCCTTGCTTGCGCACCGCTGCGAGCGCCTGCCGCACGTTGTCCTGGACGGGCTCGACGAGCGGACGCGCCTGGCTGCGCAGTTCGCGACTCTGCCGCCGTAAGCGCTTCTCGAATTCCCGAGCGATGTTGCCGCTCTCGCGCCGAACTTCACGGGCGAGCCGATTCCATCGCGCGCGCAGCGTTGTCCATGCTTTGGAAACCTCTTGGTTGAGATCCTCGACGGATCGCACGCGCCGCAGCGCCATTGTGACCTGCTCCGTCAACGTGTGCGAAGCATTCATCTTGTGCTTGGCTGCCGCTGTTGCCTTCATGACCCGTTCCTCCTGGCCGTGCCTATAACGCCATGCGTTATTCCTGTCAATGCGTTGCGTCATATTCGTGGTCTCCCGGGCCGCGCAACGATTCCGCGTACCCGAGGGCGCTGCTGCTCCCATCGGCCACGGAGTTGCTTTTGGAGAGCTGGGCGAGTGGACAGGGTACCGGGTACCCCGTTGCGTCGGCGCGCGAGCCGCCGTTTGCCTGAGTGCCGGTATGCACCCGTATGTCCGAGCAGGGAGGTCCGCAGCGACAGAGAATTTGCTCGACGAGAGGTCCCCGATTGCTCGCAAAGCCCCGGGAAGTGCGCGCAGAGATGCTCCCGAACTACTCCGTGGCGACGGGTACGCGGGTAACTCTTATGCCTGGAGCGTTTCCGCAGGTGTGTTGACCTTGGAGGATAGTCCAAAGTGTATGCTTGGAAAACGGAGGAGAAACCGCCATGAGTAGAGCTCCAGAGATCGTTCCGCGCGACCCATGCTCCGGAAGCGGAGAGCCCTGGAAACTGCTCGGGCGGTTGCGAAGGCGTGCGCTCTTGCGTTGCGGCTCGTTGCTGCGCGTGTTGGGGTTTCTATCGTTCCACAGAGATGGCGCGGGCTGGGGAGGGCAACGTCGGGGTGGCCGAGGCGCTGGGTCGAGCACGGTGTGCCGGCACTTGCATACGGCGTGCTCGAACTCAACGGCGTCTGGGTCGAGCGCGACGAAGCCGGGGGGAAGGAACTGGCCGATTCTGGTGGCTATACGTTGCTGGTCGCACCGGGCCTGCAGTATGTCAGCCGGCGCTGGATTGCAGAAATCTCCATGCAACTGCCCATCGTACAGTCACTGAACGGCGAACAAGTCAAAACCGACTTTCGTGTGCATGCGGGTTTTCGTATCGTCTTTTGATGTGAAAGTGAATCGCCGGACAATGTTCGTCAGCCAACTGGCACGGCAAGCAGCGGTTACCCCGGACACGGTGCGCTACTATGAGCGCGTCGGCTTGCTCCCGAAACCGCCCCGCTCCGCCAGTGGGTATCGCATTTATGACGAGACCACACTGAAACGACTCCTGTTCATTCGCAAGGCACAGGCGCTCGGGTTTTCGCTCAGCCAAATCGAACACATCTTGAACCTGCAGGGGCGAGGCAAGGAAACCTGCCGTTGCGTGTTGGCCATGGCCGAAGCGACCTTGACCGCCACCGAGGAAAAACTCAAAGACTTGCAGCGCTTTCATGAACAGTTGAGGAAAATGATCGTCCGCTGGCGCCGCCGGTTGTCCAACCGCCGCCTGCCGCTGGCGGCTGAGTTTTGCGCGCTCATCGAGTCGCACGAATCTGTGTAAGAGTTCGAACCCTCTCTGGTGGATCATCGTATGGAAGCATTTGCTCGAGCAGATGCCGTGCGGCGCGAGTATGCGCGGCTGGCGCGACACTACGATGAGCGTTGGGCTGCTTACATCGCAGAGACCCGCGAGCGCACGCTTCGCTGCCTCGATGCTCGCCCGGACGGCTCTGTGCTCGACGTAGGGTGCGGTACGGGCGCGTTGCTCGAAGCGCTGGCCCGACGGGTGCCGGCGGCAAGATTGATCGGTGTCGATCTCAGCCTGGAAATGCTGGCTGTGGCGCGGAGGAAATTGCCCCCCAATGTGGCGCTCGTGCATGGCCGCGCCGAGTGCTTGCCGTTTGCCTCGGGGAGATTTGACACTGTGGTTTCGTCGAGTTCCTTTCACTTTTGGCGGGAACCCATACAGGCCTTGCGGGAAATGGCGCGAGTGTTGCGGCCGGGCGGGCGAGTGGTGATCACGGACTGGTGCGCGGATTATTTTTGGACTCGTACCTGGGATTTTTGGTTGCGCTGGCGCAACCACTACGTCTCGAAAGCCTACCACGGGTCGGAACTTGCCGGCGCACTCGAGCAGGCAGGATTCGTGCGCATCCACATCGAGCGCTTCAAGATCAACTGGTTCTGGGGTTTGATGACGGCCACCGCCCACACCCAGCGCTCAGACGGGAATTTCGGAATCAAGGGACGATGCACAGAGATTTGCGGTGTGCGAGATCCGTCTGCCCGATGAACCCGTGGAACCGGATTTCACTCCGGGGAAAGCGGCCTGCCGGCAGTCCCTGGCTTGAGCCCTACCCGGAGTCGGAGTAGAAACTTGCCTATGCATTTTCCCCGTTTTATGCGGCGCGTGAACCGCGTGTTCACCAACCCCATCATGCGAACCTTTGCGTGGGTCGTACCGCCGCTGGCGATTGTCCACCACACGGGCCGCAAAACTGGCCGAACGTATCGGACGCCGGTCGTTGCTTTTCGGACGCCGAAGGGTTTTGTGATTCCACTGACCTATGGGCGCGACGTCGACTGGGCGCAAAACCTCTTGAAGGCCCGACGCGGTACGGTCGAGCAGCTGGGCCGAAAGTACGAGCTGGTGAATCCGCGGATCGTAGATCGAGACGAAGCCTACCCCTGGTTGCCGCCAGTTGTTCGCTCGATGCTGTACGCAGCAGATTTTCCGGGTTACGTGTTGCTGGACTTTTCACGTAAGAAGTGAAGAGGCCCCACCCGGGGTGATCACGGGCCGGCAGCTTTCGACGGTTCGACTGCGGCCTTAGACTCGGCCGGATTCGAGGGCTTTGCGGCCAGCCTCGGAGATCGCCCAAACGCCACGTGGCGAATTTCGTTCCATTAGTCCTTCTTGGATCAGGCGGTGACGAAGCCACCGAGCATTGTTTCGCCAGCGGGTTTCGCCATTGGTTAGGACCTCGTAGTCATGTTCCGTTAAGAGGTCCGCAACTTTTTGCTCGACTATCTCTAGAACTTTGCGGTGATCCGCCTGCCCGCCGAGTTCCATGAGAGCCTCCAAGATGGCTCGCTGGACACGTTGCTGTGTTTCGCGGGGCGCAGACCGCGAACGCCTCGAGCCCCGCCGCGCCACAGGTACGGTGACCGGGAGCGGAGCTGTGGCCAGTAAGTGCTCCCACTCTTCGGCAAGTTGCTGAGCGCGAAGCTTCAATTCCACGAATTTCTCTACGTGCGCCACGGCTGCCCGTGCTTCGTCGAAGCGTGCTTGCTTGAGCGCTTTTCCAATGGCTTCGTTGAATCGGTCTATGGCCTGTTCGATTTCACGAATGACGTTGTAGAAGCTGCCTTGCATCGTGTAATCTCGCTCCTCACTAGCTCGGCTTTTGTTCCACAAAGGAGTTTCCCGAGTCTACCGTTCGGTTCACATTTGTCACGGTACGAGTGCCCAGCCCAGTGACTTGGGGCGTGAACGGCAACAGCAAGGGAGCGGGGCACGAGCTCCGGTTCTCGCCGTGATGCAAGGCGCCGGGACAATCAGTCCGAAGCAGCTCCACCGCATTTGCGCCGGAGCGGAGGTATGGTCGCACGTGGACTCGAACCACGGACCTCCTGCATGTGAGGCAGGCGCTCTAACCAGCTGAGCTATGCGACCGGAAAACGCAAGCGCGGCTAACATACCGTAGCGGTGCCTGCAAGCGTGGAGGGGGCTGATCTGGCCTTGCTCGAGGGCGAGGATTCGGTAGGCTGGATGAGAGGACGCTGATGATGGTCAACGTTGCTATGTGGGCGCGGGCGGTGCGGGTCATTCCTCGCATCTCTCGTGAAGAATGGGAGCAGCTCGATGTGGTTTCGCGCTGGCTCATTGCCACGCGTTCTGCAGTTTTAGTCATGACCTTTGTGTCTGCGGCGCTGGCTGGTCTGCTGGCTTGGCGCGATCATGCCTTCGACGTCGGTGGCTGGCTGCTGCTAACCGTTGGATTGCTGCTTGCGCACGCCACCAACAACCTCGTCAACGACATCACGGATCACTGGAAAGGGGTGGACCGAGATAACTATTTTCGCGCTCAGTACGGACCCCAGCCGCTCGAACACGGGCTGCTGACTACCGGTCAAATGCTGCAGTACGTCGGTGTGACCGGCGCACTCGCACTGGTTGCCGGACTGACATTGGTGTTTTGGCGGGGCGAAGCTGTTTTGTGGCTGACCGCGATCGGGGCGTTTTTTGTGCTGTTCTATACGTGGCCTCTTAAATACATCGGCCTCGGTGAAGTCGCGGTATTGGTCGTTTGGGGACCTCTCATGGTGGGAGGAGGGTACTACGTTGTCACGGGGACCCTCGCTCCCCACGTCCTGTGGGCTAGCCTGCCCGTGGCACTTATGGCCACCACGGTGCTGTTTGGAAAGCACATCGACAAGATCGAAGCCGACCGTGCGAAAAACATTCGAACGTTGCCGGTTATTCTCGGGGAGCGGAACGCCCGCTACGCCGTCATCGGGCTGTGCTGCGCGGCGTATGCCGTGACCCTGTACTTGGTGGCCTCCCGGGCGTTTCATTGGCCTTTGTTGCTGAGCTTGGGGTCACTGTCTTGGTTCCGCCTCGTGTTCTTTGTGTTTCGCGAACCGCGGCCGGCTAGCCCCCCTGCAGGATTTCCCCCCAATGTGTGGCCATTGTGGTACTCTGCTTTTGCATTTCAGCACACGCGGCGCTTCGGGGGACTATTCTTGTGTGGGGTGTTGCTGGATGGCATTTGGAGCCGGTGGCTAGGGTAGGAGGGTCCCGATGATCACCGGCCAAGAGGTAGCATCAGTGCCACTCGACCAACTCGACATCATTAGTGCTCGCACCTACGGGGAGCACGGTTATCCCCACGCCGCTTGGGCGCGCCTGAGGCGTGAGGCACCTGTGTGTTACATGCAGCCGCCAGGCTATCGCCCGTTCTGGGCGGTGACCAAGCACGCGGATATCGTTGAAGTGTCCACCCAGCCGGAAAAGTTCCGGAGCGCGGGCCGATTTATTCTGTTCCCCGATGCGGACATGCAAGGCCCGAAGCTCGAAGAAGATCCTCCGCTGCGGATGCTGGTCAACATGGACCCTCCGGAACACCGCACGTATCGCAAGCTGGTGAGCGGTTGGTTCACGCCCCGAGCCATTGCGCGTTTGGAACGCCGGCTGACAGAGCTCACCAACGAGATTTTCTCCTCCCTGGCTCCTCCGGGAGAGTGGGTTGAATGCGACTTCGTGCGCGACGTGGCTGCGCTGCAGCCGCTGCGGATGATCACGGAAATTTTGGGGATCCCACGCGAGCGCGAGCAATTTGTCTTGCGCGTCACCAACGAGAACTTCGGCATCGAAGATCCGGATTTCCAGCGGCCAGGGGAAACCCGCGAGGAGCGACTGGGATTTCTTTACGAGGCCTTTTCGTACCTGGAGGAGATCACGCAGGATCGGCGAAAAAATCCGCGCGAGGATCTCTCGACGGTTTTGGCGCTGGCGACGATTGACGGAAAACCTGTGCCCCAGTTCGAACTTTTCTCGTTGTACTTCCTGATCATGGTGGCCGGGCATGATACGACGCGGAACTCGATTTCAGGGGGCTTGTTGGCCTTATTGGAGCATCCCGAAGAGTTTGCGAAGTTGCGAGCCAACCCGGATCTCATCGAAACAGGGGCCGACGAAATTGTTCGCTGGACAACACCGGTGATTCATTTCTCCCGCACCGCAACGGTTGACTACGAACTTCGGGGCCAGAAGATTCGTGCCGGGGATTCGGTGGCTTTGTTTTACCCGTCGGCAAACCGCGACGAGGAGGTATTTCCCGATCCGTTCGTGTTCCGGCTCGACCGAGAGCCCAACCCTCATTTGGGTTTCGGTGTCGGAGAACATTTTTGTCTCGGGGCGCACTTGGCACGTCTGGACATCAAGGTGTTCTTTCGGGAATTCGCGAAGCGAATCGAGGCAGTGGAGTTGGCTGGCCCGGTGGAGCGCTTGCACGCGTCTTTCGTCGGCGGGCCGAAACGCATGCCCGTCCGAATGCGCTTCCAGGCGCAACGGTAGGGAAAGACCGACACCGAACCGGGCGCGGCGGTCGGTCCGGTAGAAGTTCGAGGAGACCTGGGATCCGTGGTCGGGCTCCCAGGCCTCGCTTTTTATCTACACACCAGCGTGTTACCTGTAGCCGAGAAGTCGCAGCGCGGGCGGACGCCACCGCTCGGACCAAAGCTGTAACTTGCGCACTGCCCCATCGCCGCTCGTGCCTGGTTGCCGAGAACCACTGTCATCCTCAACGGCAACTGACTCGGGCTCACGGCGAAGCTGCCGAGTCGCCCGGTAATTCTCACGGTGAACAGTCCCGGGGTACGCCGTGAGCTGGTGACGACCGCCTTTTTGATGTCACCCTGCACGGCCAGCGCATCGGTGTACTTGGCTACGTGCCCGTCCGTGCTGAGAGTCCAGCCCGGGCCGGAACGTGACAGCGCTGCACCTCCAGGCACAATTCGCTGCAAGATCAAGTTCCCGAAGGAGTCGTACAGCGCGAAACGAATCCCCTCGGCTACTGGGTTCGGCGGGGGCGTACTCGGAGAGAGCATCCAGGAGCCGCTCAAGGTGAGACCGTCGTCACCGGGCGCAGTGAGCAGTTTGGTGACCTTCAGCCTCGGCGAGCCCAACACACTCGTTCCGCTGCAAAATACATCGGGCATTGCCGTCGGGGTGAGGGTCGGCTCGGGCGTGGGCGTGTCCGTTGGGGTCCACGTGGGCGTGAAGGTCGTCGTCGGGGAGTTGGTCGCCGTGTGCGTGGGGGTCAGCGTTGGAGTCGGAGAATCCGTATAAGTCGCGGTTGGAGGTACAGTATGAGTCGGTGTCAGCGTCGGCCCGCCGGGCGTGATCGTGTGCGTGGGTGTGAGTGTACGGGTCGGGGTTGCGGTGTTGGTGGGAGTATCGGTGGGCGTGTGGGTGGGAACCGGTGAAAATGTCGGCGTAAACGTAGGCGTGAACGTGGGGGTCGGTGTCGAAGAAGGCGTACTGGTCGGCGTGCGAGTCCGCGTCGGGGTCGAGCTACGGGTGGGAGTCGGAGTCGGTGTACCTGTCGGGGTCGGTGTCGGCGCAGATCCTGGGGTACTGTTCGGATCGGCCGGGTCGGAACCCGCATCGAGTTCGTCCCGATCGAAAAACGTGTCTTCGTCGCGATCCACGCCCAAGCGAATTGCGGAGCCCAGCGGAACTGCGGTGTAGGTCAACTCTTGACCGGAGGTGGCTGCGATGGAGCGGAGAGCACTGTCGGTCCACGGCGCTTCCCCGGCGCGATCCGGCTGGAACAAGCCAGCAGCCGTCCGGTACCAGCCGCGCAGTTGGCCGTTGTATCGGCCTTTCACGACCAGATCCGTCTCGCCTGCCGCCGCACGCTGGATCAACAAGTCAATGCGCGGGTTGACTTGGGACGCATTCGTGCTCGTGAGCGTGACTTGTTGTCCGACGATGGGGAAGAGATCAGTGTCGAACGCGAGCAGGAACTGTTCGACGTCGCGACGCTGCGAGTCTCCACCATTGAACCCTACTCCGTTTTGGTCGTTGAATACGGTGGCGTTGAGGAACCGAAACAGGGTGTCCACGCTCCCGTCGTGCAAAAAGCCGAAGCCGCGAATTTGATCTCCTTTGTGGTTATTGTCGCCGGCGTTGAAGAACGAGACGGCGGCCATGCCGAACATCCCGACCTTTTGGTACAAGTTGCGCAGGTGGGCGATTTTGATCACCTGCGGCTCGTTCTCGAAGCTGGCTTTTCCGTCCGTACCGAAAAACCCTTGCGAACGGTCGGTGACGTGACAGCCATTGCAAGTATGGCCCAAAGCGTTGTCGGCACCGTCGGTGCCGAAGTTGAGGCCGTCGGCCCGGCGCGGCCCGAAAAAGAAATTGCGGCCGTTTTGTTGCGATGCAGTCAAAGAATTGTCCAAGTTTCGGATTGGATTGGGAGGCAGCTTCACCTGCAAAATGAAGTCGGTGAACGCTTGCATTTCCGCCGCCGTGAGCTGGCTCGTTCGCCCGAGCAAACCAGGGAAAGCTACATTGAAGGCTTTGAAGGCGAGGTCCGCACTGAACGGTTGCGAACTACCTCCGTTGCGATCGCCCCGCCAATGCATCGCACCGTGGTTGGCTAGCCCCCGCAGTGTTTGCGTGGTCATGGGGCCCTTCATTGGGTGGAAGTCTCGAAAGGTACCCGAACCGATGGCAAAGGACAATTTCACCGGCAGCGGATTCGTCTGCGTTTCGTCATCCGGGTTGCCGAGATCCCAAGCTAAACTATCGAGGTCGCCAAAGATGTGGCAACTCGCGCATGCCGCCTCGCCATTGCTGGAAGTGTAAAAGGCGTCGTACAAGAAACGCCGCCCGTTGACGACGCTGGCCGGCTCCGGGTTGTACAAAGAAACGTGGTCCACTTCCGTTCGTGTCGTGGTGTCGACCACGGCAATGCCGTTGTCGAAACGTGTCAGCACGTAGAGCCGTTGGAGCCCTTCGTGAAGCGCCAGGCCAGCCGGACCTCCACCGCTCACGCTGATGTAATTGGCGTTGTTGGGCACAAACGTATCGTTTTCCAGCGCAGCAGTGCTGAAGACGCCTACTTTACTCGACCCGAATGCGGCGACGTACAGCGTTTGCCCGTCGCTGGTCACGACCATGTCCAACGGCGTGGCCAAGCTATGGTCTTTCACGCCGGCCGGAGCGGGACGCTGGTCGTAGTCAATGTGTTTGTTGAGATGCCGCGGGAGCACGTTGCTGCCGGACAGTACGGTGATGCGCGACTCTGCCAAGTGGCCCTGCACGGTGGTGCCCCCGAACTGCGCGGCATAAATGCCAGGCCCTTCGAAGCGGAATTCGTTGCGAGACTCGAAGTTGCTCACATAAACCTTTCCGCTCACCGGGTTGACGGCCATGTTGAACAAGATCGTTCCGACCCCCGTGTAGTATCCGGAACCGCCAGCAAGTTGGACCGGAGGATTTGCCATGGCGTCGATCACGAATACGTCCTTGTCCGGTAAGTTGAACTTAACCGCGGGACTCCAATTCCGGCCGCACACACTGCCGGGGCAATCTGCGTCCGTCTTGCAGCTCCAGCCGTATTTCGAACCGCCAGCGCAAGCCTTGTCCGCCCAGTAGGATCCGTTCCACTTGACAATCAAACCGACATCCGGTCCGGCAGCGCCGGTGTGATCCGCAGTCGGCAAGGGCAGGCCGCCCGGCACGGTTACCCCCGAGATCGTGCACGGACCGGGAACCACCGTGTCCGTTTTGTTGGAGTCGTTGCAGATCAGCCCCTCGTTGATCGTGGTGGTTTGGTTTCCGCTGTGGAACACGGCTGCATAAACCCGACTGCCGTCGGGTGTGGCGGCGAGCGCCCGCGGCGTGTCGCCGAACAAGGTCAGAATGGTGAGCGGCGTGCCCCCGAGGGTGTTGCCAAGATTGTTCGCGTCGAACACCCACACATCGGCTCGGCCGACGCCCGCAGTCGTGAGTTGCGGGTCATTGGGGTTGTTCTGGCCACGGTGCGCACAGGTGATGAATGCCCGATTTTTGCCGGGACCCGCGAACACAATGTCGCGCGGCTCATCCCCCACCAGCAATGTGCGTACGACGCGTGCCGGGGAGCTCGATAGGTCCACGATGCTGACGCTGTCCGACAGGTGATTTACGACCCACACCTCGGTGTTGCTGCGGGCAGCCAGCGCAACAGGCTCCAAGCCCACGGGCACCGATTCTATATGCGCCAGCGAGCCATTGCTTCCAATGGAAAACACCTCCAAGCGGCCGTCGGGAATATTGGCCGCGAAAAGCTTGCTGCCGTCGGGGGATAATGCGAGCGGGCGCACCGGGCCGCTCTCGAAAAGCGTGTACGAACCAGCCATCGCTGGCAACGCTCCCCCGACCAGTGCGGCCAGCGCAGAAATCACCCCGAGCCCGATGCATTGCAAAATGCGACCCACGGTTCCCTCCTCTCCCTGGGCGCACGTGTCTACTATGAAATTGAACAGTTTGACAAGAGCAAAGCCGCAACACGTTATGCCGGAGGGGCTAGGCCGTGCCGCCCCACCGGCGGAGCCTCGGGGACGGCCGGGGAAAATTGGCGGGGCAGGGAATAAACGAGCGGGGTGATTCGTAGTAAGGGTGCCTTCCTCATTGGGGTGACGTGGTGTTTCGGCGAGCAAAAGAAAAGGAGCTGGAGCGCAAAATTCTGCCGCACCTTCATGCGCTTTATAACTATGCCCTGGCCTTGGCTGGGCCCGGTGAGGCCGATGACTTGGTGCAGACCACCGTGCTCAAGGCCATCGAACGCTGGCAAGAGATCGCGGACCGTGCAACCGTGCGCACTTGGTTGTTTGTGGTCTTGCGCAACACTTGGATCGATGGCGTGCGGCAACGTGCCCGTCAGGAAGAACGTGTGGGGACGATTCCGGGCTGGACCGCGAGAGAGCCCGTTCCCGGCCCGGAAAGCCAAATCCTGGAGCGGGAGTGGGCGCAACGCGTGCAGCAGGCGGTGGCCAGTTTACCGGAGCCTTATCGTTCGCCCCTGTACCTGCGCGACGTGGAAGGGTTCAATTATAAAGAGGTGGCCCAGATTCTAGGGTGCCCCTTGGGGACCGTGATGTCCCGGCTGGCGCGCGCTCGCGCGCTTTTGCGCGCGCAGCTCCTCGGGCAGCTCGCAGAGGCGACCCCTGCACGAGCCCGCAAACTAGGAAACGAGCAAAAATGACGTGTAGAGACTTCCGGAAATACATTTCTGCCTATGTGGATCACGAAGTCGGTGTCGAGCGCGCGCTCGAACTCGAGGAACACATTCAAGCTTGTGAACGTTGCAAGCGGAGTTTGGAGCTGGAACGGTGGTCCGCCGATCTGGTGCGACAATGTTACCCGCAGGCGCCGTGTCCTACCACACTCGAAGGACGGATCCGGGCCGTACTGGCGCGGCCGCGTCGTTTATGGCCGGTGGTGACGGCCACAACCGCGGTGGTGGCTGCCGGGTTGTTACTGTGGTTTGCCACTCAGTTGACTCGTACGGAGGCCAGTTTGCCTCGCCGCGTCGCAGTGGCGGCGGAACTGTACGACGAGTGGGTGCGCGGCCGCTTGGTCCTATCGGCGCGGGCGGACGAGGCTTCGGCCCTCGATGAGTGGCTGGCTCGGCAGCTCGCATTTTATCCGCCGGGCGCGCTTCGGGCGCCGCACGGTTTCACACCCGTTGGGGTCAAAGTTGTGAAGGATGGGGGCGATCAATTCGGTGTGGTGGTGTACCGGTCGGAGAATGGTCCGGCCTTACTCCTCATTGCAGCGAGGCAGTCGGAGCCAAAACGGCCGCGCCGCGAAGCGGACGCAGCGGGTTTTCTCAGGTATGCCCGCGGAAACCAGAAGTTGATCTCCTGGAACCACGGGCCGCTGTCGTATGTGCTGGTCAGCCGAGGAACGCACGACGGCGCGCAAGCGTGCGGCACCTGTCACAGTGGTGTTCGCAGCGATCGTCTGGCGGATTTTCCTGGAAGGCTGGGTGCCACGGAGGGGAGGGGAAACGATGGGATTTAAGGCAGCGACAAAGCGCTCATTGGCCACGGTGCTGGGGGCATTCGCCCTATATTTGCCGAAGGGCGTGTTGGAACCGTTGATTCCGCCAGACAATCCCCTGACCGCGGAGAAGGTTGCGCTGGGGAAGAAGCTGTACTTCGACAAACGCCTGTCCGCCGACGGAACCGTGTCTTGCGCCACGTGTCACGACCCGTTGCACGGGTTTGCGGACGGAAAGGCTGTGGCCGTGGGTATTCGCGGGCAGGCCGGGGCACGCAACTCGCCGACGGTGCTGTACACTGGATTCAGTGAAGTGCAGTTCTGGGACGGCCGCGCTCCCACACTGGAGGAGCAGGCCAAGCAGCCGCTGATCAACCCGGTAGAGATGGGCCAGCCTTCCCACGATGCCGTAGTCAAGGCTGTGGCAAGCCAGCCCGAGTACCCGCCTCTCTTTCAGCAAGCCTTCGGGTCGCCACAAATTACCATCGACCGCATCGTTCAAGCCATTGCCACGTTCGAGCGCACCCTGGCGCCATTTTCCTCGCCGTTCGATCGCTTCCTCGCAGGCGAAAAAACAGCCTTGAGCGACGCGGCGAAACGGGGTTTCCAACTGTTCTTGGGCAAAGCCCGCTGCGTGACCTGCCACGAGTTCAACGCCTCGTTTCCGTTTTTTACGGACAACAAGTTTCACAACATCGGTGTGGCCATGAAGGGGAACTTCGAAGCGCTGGCGCGCGAAGCGCAAGCCATACAGGCAAAGGGCAACAAAGAGGCGGAGTCCGCCCTTGCCCACAAGCCGGGGGTAGAGGCGCTGGGGCGGTGGATTGTGACGCGCGAGCCCAAAGACATTGGGGCATTCAAGACGTCCGGCCTGCGGAATGTCGCTCTCACCGCGCCCTACATGCACGACGGCAGCCTCAAAACGCTCGAAGAAGTCATGGATTTTTACAACCGCGGCGGCGAACCGAATCCGAACCTCGATGGCGGGATGCGCCCCCTCAATCTGACCAAGGAGGAAATCGCCGACATTATCGAGTTCATGAAGTCGCTGACGGACGAATCGGGCGGGAAGAATTTCGACTGGGAGGAGTTGAAAGAACTGTCGCGCAAAACGCGCGCCGGGGAACTGGTGGCCGCGCCAGCCCCGTAAGGAGAACTGCGGCAAAAGGAGGGATGGCAATGCCAAAATACACTCTGCCTTTGGAACGCAAGAAACAAGAGTACCTGGCGGAGCGCGAGCGCTTTTTTCAAGAGTTGCCGAAGCTCAGCCGGCGCGATTTTTTCAAGACGGCCGCCAAAGCGGCGGCGGTGGCTACAGCCTTTTGGAAAGGCTTCCCGCCGCACTCGTTTCAGCTCATCCGAGTCGCGGAAGCCAAAGAGGCCGAGCCGAAATTTACCTTTGCCTACGTTTCCGACACGCACATCCTGGATAAAGGCCTGAATCACAGGTTCGTGCGAGCTTGCCAGAAGGCGGTAGACGACGTCAACGCGCTCGATCCACAACCGGACTTTGTCCTGTTCGGCGGCGACTTGGCCCAACTCGGCAAGGCCGAGGAACTCACGATCGGCAAGCAGATCCTCGATCAACTCAAGGCCCCGGTCAAAATGATGGTCGGCGAGCACGATTGGTATCTCGACATGGGCGAGAAGTGGCGCGAGATGTTTGGCGAACCCACGTACTCCTTCGATCACAAGGGCGTCCACTTTATCGTGCTCAACTCGGTCATCGTGGAGGACTACTGGACCGAGCCCAAAATGACCCCCATGGAGCGCATGTTGGCCATGGCGCAATTGGATAACCCCAACGGCCGGCCGTTTATGGTGGGAGAAGAACAGCGCGATTGGCTCCGCCAAGATCTGGCCAAAGTGAATAAAAAGACGCCGATCGTGATTTTCTCCCACTCTCCCCTCTACAAGTATTACCGGCCGTGGAACTTTTGGACCGAAGACGCCGAAGAGGTCCACAAGCTCCTCGCCCCCTTCGAAACGGTGACTGTGATCCACGCCCACACACACCAAGTGCTCACACACCGGCTGCGCAACATCACCTTTCACGGCGTGCTGTCGACGGCCTGGCCTTGGCCGTATGCGCCCCAGGGAATTCCCGAACTGACCGTACAAATGGTGCGCGCCGACCCGTTCAATCAGTTCGACGGTTGCGGCTGGGGTAGCGTCTCCATGCGCGCCGATGGCCAGGCCGATAAACATTACGTGTTGTGGGATCGTAACCCGATGACTGTGACCTTCGATCACGTTCGCCGCGGCAAACAAGGGATGGCGGAGCTGGCGAAGGCCTTTCAGGGCCGGGTGGATTGGCCCTCGTACTGACCGCTCGGGAACGTGGAGGTGAGACCATGATGTTGCGAGCTAAAGGTGTTTGGATGGCGGCGTTGGCCGCGTCGGGTGCAGCAGTGCTGGCATTGCGGGCAGGAGCCCGCGAGCCGTTGAAACACGCCTTGCCACCTCCCCCCGATGGAAAAAGCAAGGTCGTCGGGCTGTGCGACGGCGAAACCAGCGTGGTCGTGCCGGGCGTGGCTCCGGGCGAGCGCCTTTCCCAGCAACAAGCGCGCGAGGTGGCCGGGGAGCTCATGCGCCAGTACGAGCAGAAAACCCAACTGGCCCACGGAGGCGCCCCCCATACGGAAAGAGAAATGCGTGTCTGGGAGGCCGAACTCAAACGTACGATTGACGAGGGCTATAAGTTGTTCCACTCCCCTGAGTTGGGAACCAACGGCATCTCGTGCGACATGTGCCATCCGGACGCCAGCAATACTCATCCAGAAACGTACCCGAAGTTCCAAACCCAGCTCAAACGCATCGCCTTGCTGCGCGACATGATCAACTGGTGCATCGAAAATCCCATGGAGGGCCCGCCCTTGGCCGAGAACGACGAGAAGATGAAGGCGCTGGAGGCCTACATCATTTCGACCCGCAAGGGAGTGCCGTTGGCCCCAGGGAAGCACTGAGCGCTCGGGCTCCGGGCCGATGCGGGGAATCGCTCGATGGACCGCGCCGCTGGGCGTGTGGCTGCTTGTTTGCGTGACCGCCGCCGGCGGCAGGGATGCAACGGGGCCAAAAGAGCCAGACTGGCTCGCTGCGACTCTCCTGGAACAGGCGGAGCCGTTGCAGCTCTCCGCTGAGCAGCGTGCGAAATTGCAACTGTTGCTCGAACGGGCGCAGAGCTCGTGGCGAGAGCTGTCGCGACGCATGGCGGATCGAGAAGCGGCGGCAACGGTGAGCGAGCGCAGTGAGTGGGCCAAGCTCGCGCAGGAGCGCGGAGGCCTACGGGTGCTCGCGGATCGCGACGCGCTACGTGTGCTGGATCCGACACAGCGAACCCGCTGGCTCGAACTTCAGCCAGGTTCGAGGCCGAGTGACTGAAGCTCGGTGAAGTGTCAAGAGTTCTCGTGCATCGGGCCGAAGAAGAACGCGTGACCAGCGGGCTCCTGGGAGCCTGACGAGACGAGGCTTGCGGTCGTTGGGGGCGCATCGGGCGCATAGCGTTTGCGCCATCGGCCTCGCGCCCGCACGGCCTGGTCGCCGCTTTTTGCGCGAGAAGAACGTCGGCGCCACGCTGTTAAAGTACGGAGAAATTTTGTGCCTCGGGGCAGGGAACATATTGCGCGTTCAGCAATTTTGCGCCACCAATGCGCGCCAGTCGAGGTGGCATCCAGTGGAGCGTGGAAACAAGCGAGCTCGCAGAAAATCGGCACACGCGCCGGTCCTAGCTTCGGTGACCCGACGCGAGGCCTTGAAACACATTGGCGCTGCGGCTGGGGCGGTGGCATTGGCTCCGTGGCTCAGTAGCTGCGGAGACGACGGAGAAGGTGGTGGCGGAGGTGGCTTGCCCCCCCTGACTCCAGAAGACCTGAAGGTAGACACCGTGGTCCTGGTGATGATGGAGAATCGCACCTTCGACCACTTCCTGGGGTCCCTTTCGTTGCACGAGGGCAGAGCGGTGGATGGCCTGCAGGCCTCCTTTGCCAATCCCCGTCCGGATGGCTCCATGGTGCGGGTGTTCCCCATGTCCGACCGATGTGTGGAGGATCCACCCCACGGCTGGGATGCGAGTTTTCGCCAGGTGGACGACGGGCGGATGGACGGATTCGTGCGCGAACACTGGGCGGCAGTCGGCCCCGCACATGGCGATCAAGTCATGGGGTACTATCAGCGGCAGCAGTTACCCATTTATTACGCGCTCGCCGATGAGTTCGTTTTGTGCCAGCGCTGGTTTTGTTCCGTCCGCGGCCCGACATGGCCCAATCGTATGTACCTCCACGCGGCACAATCGGATGGGCGCAAGAACAACGACTTCCCGGCGCCACCCGGGTTTCGGTTCCGGACGATTTACGACGTCCTGAACAGCGCGGGGATCGAGTGGAAGTACTACTACACCGATCTACCGTTCTTGGCCTTGTGGGCGAGTTTGCGATCGCAAACCTCGCGGTTGCTTCCCATCCAGGCCTTTTTCGAAGATGCCCGTGCCGGAACCTTGCCTCCCGTCTGCGTGGTAGAGCCTGGCTTCGGAATCAACGACGATCATCCCCCGCACGACATCCAGCTCGGCCAGGCCTTCGTGGCCGCTGTGATTCGTGCGCTCGGTGCGAGCCCCCAGTGGCGCCGGAGCGCGTTCATTCTCACCTACGACGAACACGGTGGATTTTTCGACCACGTGCCCCCGCCGACCGTGCCCGACGAGCGCTCCCAAGAGGGTTTCGGGGCCCTCGGACCTCGGGTGCCGGCGTTCGTGGTGTCGCCTTGGGCGAAGAGGGGCTTTGTGTCGTCCACCTTGTATGAACACAGCTCCTACCCGGCTTTCCTAGAATTTCTATTTCGTCTTCCTCCGCTGACGATGCGCGACCGCAACGCCAATATCTTCCTGGATGCCTTCGACCGGTCGCGGTTGGAGAGGGACGATCCGCGTCCCTTCCCGCAACTGCCCGTGATCACGGTGGACCGTGAAGCGCCTCCAGAGTGTGTGGCGCTGGGGGCCACGGCTCGCGACGTGCCTGGTTTGCAGGACATCGAACGCTACGCAAATGCGGGCGGGATTCCTCGGTCCCTCGATCGGCGCCGCGACGTCGCTCGAACGTTGTACGACATCCACGCGGAGTTGGTACGGCTGGGCGGCGCGCAGTGGCGTTGAGCTCTCTCAACGCCACTGCGCAAAGCACTTGCGGCATTCTCTTGTGAGCCGCGCCGGCCGTTTTGGCGTTCCTGCGAGTTCGTCATTTGGATGACGTGTCCGGCCTTTTCCAGACTCCTTTCGCTTTCCGAAAAACCTGTTGGCACGCGAGTCGCAGAGCTTGTCCTCGTGGAGGACAAGATTCATGTGGACTTGCAGATCCCTGCTTTTCGCGTGCTCGTGCGCCGTGCCGGTGGCCGTGCGAGCTTCGACATTTATCCTGGCCAACGAGCAACAACTCGCGCATCAAGCCGACGCAGTCGTGGTCGCGCGCGTCGAGAGCGCGCATCCCAGCTACGACCCTGCCTCGAAAATCGTCTCCACCGCCGTTCGGCTTCAGCCGCTGGAGGTTCTCAAGGGATCACCCCCTGCAGTTCTCGAACTGGTCGAGTTGGGGGGTGAGACCGACACTGTAGCGGCGCGGTTTTTCGGTACGCCGTCGTATCGACCGGGGGAGCACGTGCTGGCCTTCGTGAGTCGGCGCAGCAACGGAACGTGGGCAACGACGAGTCTAGCTTTGGGGAAGTACTCGATTGTGTCCGGTGGAGGCCGTCCCTTCGCAGTGCGGGACTTAGGGGACGGCTCCACCGCGTTGGAATGGGACGGACGCTCCCTGAAGCCTGTCAGTGCGCGTGCCGTGTACGATTGGGAAAACTTGCGTTCCTCTGTGCTCGCTGCCGTGTCCGGACGAATCGCTCCGCGGGCAACGCCCTTGCAATTGGAGCCCGAAGCAGCCGGCGAGCTGTACGTGGCGCCTTTTGCGTTGATGTCTGGGACCGGCCGGTGGTTCGAGGCAGACCGCGGCGAGCCGGTGGATTACCTGGTGGATGCTCGTGGCGACGCCGCACTGGGTCCACAGCAAACTAGTGCCGCGGTGGCTGCAGCCATGGCGGCGTGGTCGGATCCTGCCATCGCGACCATTGTGCTGCGCCATGCGGGGGACACGGCGCCGGGCAAATTCGACTGTGCGAGCCCGACCCAAATCGTCTTCGACGATCCAGACAACGTCATTTCGGACCCGTGGTTTTGCACCGGCATTCTCGCGCTCGGTGGTTACTGTTCGGACCAGTCCGTAACCTCGACGGTCAACGGCGTATCGTTTTCGCGGATTACTTCAGCGAAGATCTTGTTCAACAACGGCTGGGGACAGTGCCCATTCTGGAATACCTGCAACGTGGCGGAAGTTCTCACCCACGAGCTGGGCCATACCATCGGCATCGGCCATTCCGGCGACAATCGCGCCACGATGTTCGCATTCGCGCACTTCGACGGGCGGTGTGCGGCGCTGCGAGCGGACGATCTGGCAGCGGTGAGCTTTATCTACCCAGCGAGCGACAGTTTACACGACGCTGTCGTGGTGCCACCGGCGCGCGCGAAGGCCCGCATCCGGCGCGGCAAGCCGGAGGTGTTCATGCCGCTTGCGGTCTCCTTGCGTCACGGCGACACGTGGGGCGACCGGGCTCGCTTCCGGCTCGTGGCGCGCGACGGCACTTGCCCGCCGGGCACGGTTGGCACTCCGAATTTCGGCATGTTTGCCGACGCACCGGACTTGGTGGACCTTCCACCCGGCGGGCAAGCAAAGGCCACGGTGTGGCTTCGCTTACAAGCGAGTGCGTTCGATTCGTCGAGTTCCAGCGACCCGGCGCGGTGCGAGTTGGAATTCGCCGCTGAAGCTGTCGCCGATCGCAACATCGACCCAGTGCCTGGCAACGAAGCCGTTGTCGTTGCTCTCGACGTGATCGATGAGAACGACATGGTCGCACGCGAACCAACCGCTCGCCTAGCGCTCGCTCAGGTCAAGCCCTTGGATCTGCGCCTGCCGAGAGCCAAGGCCGGTGTGACAAAAACCGTAAGAGTCAAAATCCGCAGCGGAGCAGCCGCCGACACGGTCACGGTGTCGGTGGATCGAGGCGACTGCCCGGACGGCTTGGTGCAGACTGCACTGGTACCGAAGGCTGGCCGCGCATTCTCTGGGGTGGCTATGCCGAGTAACGGCAACATCACTGCAGAGATCCCGGTCACCTTCAGCAAAGAAATGGTGTATTCGGTGTTTCCCCGCTCGCCGGTGCGGTGTACGGCAAGAATTACCGTGTCGGGCCAGAACCCCGACGGCAACATGGCGAACAACACGCTGCCATGGGTGATTGACTTGCAAGACGACAACGATCTGTAAGCCGGACTTGTTGGCGTGCTCCGACTTGCCGAGGAAGGATCCTTGGGCGCCATATCTATTGGCACAGCAACGCAGAAAGACGGCTGCCGGAGGGCGGCAGGCGGGCGTCGAGCTTACAAACGCCTCCCGTGCGGGAGCGATCTCCCTTGCTGGTGCGTAAACCGGTTTTGCGACCCGGGCAAAAGTGGCGATCCTGTTTTGCGTTTCACGCCGCACTGGCGGCGCGGTTCGGAGGATCCACGGGTAACCGCACCGTAAACAGCGTGCCGCGACCCGGCTCGCTATCTACGGTGATCTCGCCGCCGAAGGCATCCACCAGGCGGCGGACGATGTACAATCCCAGGCCGACTCCACCGAAGCGCTGATCCACGGGTTGGCTGAACTGGCGAAACGGTTCGAAAATTCGCTCGCGATCGTGTGCCGAAATCCCCACGCCAGTGTCGGCGACACGGATGATCAATTGCCCGTTGTCCAGCACTCCATCCACCAGCACCCATCCGGAGGGGGTGAATTTCAGGGCGTTCGCAAACAAGTTCTTCACGATGACCTTGAGCTTTGCCGGATCCGTAGAAACCTTCGGCAGGGTAGGGGGAATAACTCTCCACACATGGACTCCGTTGGGCTGGACTTGTTCTACGGTCTCCCGCACGGTTTGCGCGACAACCTCGGCAATGGAGACGGGTCGCAGGTCAAGGTGAACTCGGCCGGCTTCGAGGCGCGTCACGTCAAGCGTAGCGTTGACAAGGTCGAGGAGTTGGAGGGCGTTGGCGCGTAACCGGGTGACGGCCTCGCGTTGCTCCGGGCTCAATTCCCCCAGCGCATCTTCCAACAGGAGCCCACTGTACCCGAGAATGACGTTGAGGGGGGTACGCAGCTCGTGAGACATCGTGGCCATAAACTCGGATTTGAGCCGGCTGGCCCGCGCGACTTGTTCGACCAGGCGCGCACTTTCCCACGTGAGAGACGCCAGTTGCGAAAGTCCACCCGCGATCCGCTTGAGAACAGGTACGAACGAAAGGGCGTCAGGCTGCAGGCCGACGATGAGGGCCCCCGATAATTCGCTGCCTCGCCAAAGCGGCACGACGACAGCGCCGGAAAAAGACTTGGCGAGACCGAGGAGTACGGGCGGAATCCACCGGCCCGCGTCTTCCCGAGTAATGATGGTAATTTCGCGCGCCTCCGCTTGCTTCCAAATCTCAGCCACCATCGCCTGGTCCACTTCGACCACCTGCAGCGCCGCCCAGACTTCCGGCGGCGCTTGATCTTGAGCCGACGGGCGGATCCGGCCAGTGGACTCATCCACAGTCCAAAGTTGCGCCCAATGCCCTCCGAGAGCCCAGCGAGCCACTCGGCACAGCGCCTGCGGAAGTTCTGGGGAATTCAGTGCGGTTATGATTTCCTCGCCCGCCGTGGAAAGCGTGGAGGCAATGAGCGCCTCTGCTTGCAGTCGAATTCGGGAGGCACGCTGTTCGGTAATGTCCATGGCCACCCCGAGCACTTGCTCGGGGCGGCCATCCTCCGAGAACAAGGGGCGCTTGATCGTTTTCAGCCAATGCACGTTGCCGGCTGCATCGGTGATGCGCTCTTCCTCGATCACCCGCTCTTCGCCGGTGTCGAGAACCTCCAGGTCGATTTTCCGGAAAAATCGGATCTCATCTTCGTTGGGATTGAAGTCTGCGTCGGTTTTGCCGACCAAGTCGTGCACGGTTGTACCGTACATCTCGGCCACTGCCTGGTTCACGAGGGTGAAGCGTCCATCGCGATCCTTGGCGAAAATCAGGTGAGGATTGATGTCGACGACGGCCCGCAAAAAACGGCGCTGCCGATCGATTTCTTGCTCGCGGGCGAGGCGCCGTTCGAGTTCCGCCTCGGCTTGTCGCCGATAACGTTCGAGCTCCCCAGCGATGTACACCGACACACCGAGGATCACCAGCAACCCCAGGTACTCGCGTAAACGGAACACGCTTACCCCGCCCTCCGCCATAGAAACGGCGAGAGGAAACAACACCGCCAGGAAGGCCACGAAGATGGCCTGGGGTTTTGGTCCCCAGGGCAGAAGAGCCGCGCTACCCATGGCCAGCGCCACGAACACAAAGGACGAGGAGTTGGCGTCGGCGGTCAGCGCCGCCACACCCACACTAACCAAGGCGCAGGTCAGTAGCGCAGCCACCGTGGCGGCCTGCAGTATCGTGTCGGAAGTTTTCCGATACAGGGGAACCATCAAAGCGCTGAGAATCCCCAGGCCCAGGAGATGCACCGCGGTGACGCCGGGGTTTTCGCCCGGACGGGCAACGACCTCGACGACAGCGAAACTGGCGAGTGCCACGAATAACAAGCCACCCGCCGCCCGCACACGGGCCGCCAACGGGGCCCCATTGCCATTCTTGCCAGCGGGAGGTCCGCTCGGCGCCTTGCCTTCCATTTCCAGAGAATGTTTCATGCCACGAAGTCGCTCACCCTCGCAAGCAAAACTAATGTGCGAGGTTCAGCCCAAAAATCTGCCACCATGACGCGCAAAAATGCACTGTTGCAGGCCGCGCTTCTTTCCACAGCTAGACGTTTCGGATTCAATGCTCGCATGCGTTCGGGCAGGTGTTGGCAGAGCGTATGGGTCGGTCTCGGCCTCGTGGTTTGCACGAGTGGCGGTTGCGCCGGCCGCTACGTGCGCATCGAGGAAAAAGGAATGACCTGTGGCGAGGCACAGCAACTCGCCATCGCTACCGTGCAGCGGCTCGGCTACCGGGTTGCGGAAGTGACCCGCGCGGAACCCGGTACCCCGGGCGTGGTCGTGGCGCAAAAACAGGAGGGAACGCGCACGGCGCGAGTGCTCGTACAGGTGTTTTGCACCGCCCGCGGTGCCGAAATCGAGGCAAAAGCGGAAGGACAAGGGCTCGAAAATCTCGACTTTGCCTCGCAGTTTCAAAAGACCTTTTCCGCGGTAGCGGCACCTCGTCCCACTCCCCGGCCGCTCGCAGAAACGGGTGTGGACGTGGCGGTGGCCATCGAACGCGCCACAAGTTCCGGTCTGGGTGTGGACCTGACTGCGGCAGAGTTAGTGCCGGTGCACGTGCGCATCGCCAATCGTACTGATCGCAAGTACAAACTGGACCTCGCTCGCATTTGGCTGCAAACGCCCGACGGCCGGCGCCTCCAACCTGTGCCGCCGGAAACGGTGGCGGCCAAGCTGCCTCCGGAGGCACGGGCCCATGTGGAACAACGAGCGCTGCGAGCGGGCACGATCGCACCGCAACAGGTCGTCGAAGGCTACACGTTCTTTCCGTTCGGCACGTACATCCGGGCGCGCGTGACTTTGGAAGATATCGACAATCAAGAAAGCGAAGGCTTCACGATCGAGTTTTAGCACGGGGATGCGTTGCCGGCGGGCGACGACGCCAAAAGCTTTTCCATCGCCGCGACCAGTTCTTCTGGACTGACGTACCCGACCATGCGTTGCACTTCCCGGCCATTGGCATCGAGAAGGATGAGCGTTGGCACCCCGCGCACATCGAATCGCTCCGTGACCGCCTTGGTCGCGTCCGTCTCCATTGTCAAGTCGGCACGCAGCATGAGAAAACTTTGCGCGAGACTGGCCACGCGCCGGTCGGCAAACGTAGTCGCTTCCATCTCGTGGCAGGGAATGCACCAGTCGGCGACGAAATCGATCAGCACGGGTCTTCCTTCCTGCTTTGCCGCTTCGAGCGCGACCTCCGAATAGTCCACCCAGGCGATGCTGCTCCCTCGAGCGGCAGGCATGGCCAACCAAGCTGCCAGTACGATTAAACCCGCTCCCACCGCGCGTTGCCACAGGCGAAAAACCCTCGTCGTCGAGCTCCCCGGTGCCACTAGGCCGAGCACCAACGCGGCGGCCGCCGCCAGCACTGCGTACGCCAGCGAAACGACTCGCCGGGGCAGCAGCGGCGCGATGAAATACACGGCAAGAGCCAGCAACACGAAACCAAACACGCGCTCCACCCAAACCAGCCAATCCCCCGAGCGCGGCAGCGATCGCAAGGTCCCGGCAACAAAGGCGAGTACGAGATACGGGAGACCGAGGCCGGTTCCTAACGCGGTAAAGAGCTGGATACCCAACCAAGGGTCGCGTTGCTGCCCCACGAACGCCAGAAGGCCGACCACCACCGGACCCACACACGGAGCCGCAACGATACCCATGCTGGCACCCATGAGGAACGCGCCCAAAAATCCCGGCATGGCACTGCCGAAGCGCTGGGTGAGTCCGGCAGGGAGCCGAAACTGATAAAAACCAAATGAACTCGCCGCTAGAAGCACCATCAACCCCGCCAGCGCCACGAGCACCCACGGCTTTTGCAACCACGCACCGAACATGCCGCCGGAAAGCGCCGCGACCACGCCGAGAATGGCGAACGTGATCACGATGCCGGTAACGTAAGCAGCCGCCAGCACGGCCCGGTGGCGTGTGTTCGTTTGCGCTTGGCGGCCGAAATAGGCGATGGTCACCGACACGAGCGGGTATACGCAAGGAGTCAGATTGAGTCCCAACCCGAGCATCAGGGTGAGCAACAACGTCAGCAAGCGCCCGCGCTGACCGATCCAGGTAGCGAAGTCGGGAGTCCCCACGTGTGGAAGTGGGCTCGGGGGAGCGACGCCTGCTTCCGAACGGTCCGAAACCGGCAACACCGCTTGCGCAGAGACGGTCTTGGGCGGCGCACAGGTGGTGTCTGTACATGCCTGGTACCGCAACCGCGCCACCACCGGAACCTCCGAACCCTCGAAAGCTCGATCGACTTCCAGCGTAGTCGTAATTCGAGCTGTTCCTTGATACACTTTCAGAACCTTGTTCGGGGCAAATGCGAAGCTACGCCCTTCCGCTGGGGGGTAGCGCACCGGCCCGGTGCGGGCGCCTCCGGGTAACTCGAAGGCCACGTCCGTGGGAATCAGAAAGGGTTCGTCAGGTTCGTGACCGTGAATGTGCCATCCCGGCGCGATCTGGACTTCGACGACCAAGGGGATGCTGCTTCCTCGGATGGCGCTGGGTGCCGGCGAGGTGACACGAACTTTGACGACTTCCGAGTCGCCAACGACGGCCGTGGCGAGGGCCACGATCAGCGCCGCAGCGACAGGCAAGTTTCGTGAGGGCACAGGCACGTTGCAAGCACACGAAGATGCCCCTTGCAATTTGCTTGCCCCTTCCAAATATGGCACTGACTTCGGTCGTGGAGGAGGTTTGCATGCTGCGGACGTGGTGGTGGGCCGGGGTTCTGGCGATGGCGCTACCTGCGATCGCAGCTTCGCAGCCACAGGCATCGTTGCAGCCTTTGTCGGCGTATGACGCGGCGATTTTACGGGACGGTCTGGGCGAGATCACGCTCGCAGCCGACTACGCGCGCAACGAGCGGTTCCCGTTTTTCACGGCGCCGGGGGCGCTGCGGCGGCAGGATCGCTCGCAGGTGCCCCGCATCGGTTTTCGGGCCGGCGCGGCGGACTGGGTAGAGATCGAAGCGGAGTACGAGGCGATTTATCTCGACGAACGAACCGCGCAAGGGCAAACCAACTGGCAATACGGTTCCGGTGACGCGCGCTTGCACACCAAAGTTCGGGTGCGGCCCGAGGATCCCGTCTGGCCTGCGCTTGCGGTGCGGTTTGGCACGAAGCTCCCGAACGCGAACAAAGACGACCGTCTGGGCACGGATGAAACGGATTTCGACATCTTGGCATTGATCTCCAAGGACGTAGGAGCCGTTCGGGTGCATACCAACCTGGGGATTGCATTGCTCGGCAATCCTGGGCAGATGCTCGGGCACCGGTTCGGTCCGGGCGGGCAAGATGACTTGTTCGTCTATGCCGTGGCCATGGAGGGCCCGAGTTGGAAGAGCGAGGCGCAGGGAGGCGCGCAAATTCGCTTGCTGGGCGAGATTTCTGGGCTGACCGGGTCCCGATTCGATAACGACCGCACCCGTGCCGCTGCGGGGATTCGGCTGCACGACGGGCCCCTGGCGTTCTTTTTGGGCGCATCGTTCGGGCTCGACACGGGTAGCGAGGACTTCGGCTTGAAACTCGGCATGAATTACGTGTGGGACTTGGGCGCTTGGGTGGACAAAATTCAGTAAAGCCCACGTGCGAGCACGCCGGCCGACACGCGGCCATGACCGTGCGCGCCGAGAAACTCACGAGCGACGAGCTCGGGCACTCCCGGAGCGCGCCCGCCGGCTGCGTTTATTTTCCGCGCTGCTCCGGCTTTCCGGCACCGCGATGGGGACGCATTCCACGATCTCCAGTCCGTACCCCGGCAAGCTCACCAGCTTGCGCGGGTAGTTGCTGAGCAAGCGAATTTTCCGCACGCCGACATCGCGCAAGATTTGTGCGCCAATCCCGTAATCGCGAAAGGCTCGCTGGCGCGTTTCGGGGTCCGTACTCGGGTTGTGTGCCAACTGGCGTTGGAGGTGGGCGAGTTCGGCCCCGCGGCCTTGCCGCCGCAAGTACACCACCACGCCTTTACCCGCTTCGCCGATCACGCGCATGGACTCGTGCAGCAACGCGGCCGTATTTTGCTCGGCCATGTTGAAGACGTCGCCGGGCAAGAACTCCGCGTGTGCGCGCACGAGCACCGGCTCGTCTGGCGAGATGTTGCCCTTCACCAGGGCGACATGTTCCCCATCGTCCACATCCGTGTGGTACACGTAAATTTTGAACTCGCCTCCGTAGCGGCTCTCGATCTTGGCCTCGGCCACCCGATGCACGAGGCTATCGTGGCGCAGGCGGTACTGCACCAAGTCCGCGATCGTGCAGATCTTGAGATTGTGGGTGGCGGCAAACCGTTCCAGGTCGGGCAGGCGCGCCATCGTGCCGTCTTCTTTCATGATCTCGCAGATCACTGCAGCCGGTCGCAGGCCGGCGAGGCGTGCGAGATCCACGGAACCTTCCGTTTGACCCGTGCGCACCAGTACGCCGCCACGCCGAGCCATGAGCGGAAAGACGTGCCCGGGAGTCACGAGATCGTTGGGACGCGTGCCCTCGCGAATGGCGACGCGAATTGTATGTGCGCGATCCGCAGCACTGACTCCGGTGGTAATGCCGTGGCGCGCGTCAATGGAAACGGTGAAGGCCGTGCCCAGCGGCGCGCGGTTCTCGGATACCATCATCGGCAGGCCCAACTCGCGCACGCGTTCTTCGGTGAGCGCCAGACAAATCAGCCCGCGGCCGTACTTGGCCATGAAGTTGATGGCTTCGGGTGTGACCTTTTCGGCAGCCAGACAAAGGTCGCCCTCGTTCTCGCGGTTTTCGTCGTCCATGAGGATGACCATCTTGCCGGCGCGCAGTTCCGCCAAGCACTCTTCGATCGAGTGCACGCGCCCCGGCCGCTTTGCGGGTAACCGAACCGCAGTGAACATGCAACGAACCTATAGCGCAACGGCAAACCTTGGGGCCAGTTGGGTCGGAGCTCGAGCCCAGCTTGGCGGCAAGACGGCATTTTGACTTCAGAAATGTTTGCGCTTGCGTGAGGTGAGCTCGCATGGTAGCCGCGCCAGGCATGCAAAAGGCCACCCGGATTGACTGCGACCAGGGAAAAGTACTTTTCACGTGCTGGCTTTGAACCAGCCTACGCTGACTCAGCCGCGGTTAGTGCATTGACTGGGCACGGGCACGATCCTTGAAGTGGGCCAGAGGTGCTGTTCGAGCTGGCCGTGTAAAGAGCGGCTCCATCGCGGGGCGGGTTTCTCCAATGAGAGGATACTGAGGTACTGAAACGATGAAGGTGGATTGGCGTGTGTATGGGGGAATTTTTCTCGTGTCGCTTGCGACCCTCATGACCGAGGTGGCCCTCACGCGACTGTTTTCATTTTCTATTTGGTACCACTTTGCGTACATGACAATTAGCGTGGCCCTGCTGGGCTATGGTGCAGCGGGTTCCGTTTATTACGCGGTGCCGGAGCTAACTCGCCGGGGCACGGCAACTGCCCTGGGTTGGTCGGCTACGGCTGCGGCCCTGGGGCTGGTGATCTGTTTGGCCGTGGTGTCGCGTGTGCCGTTCGATCCGGCGCGACTGTTCCCCGGCGGACAGTTCGATCCTTGGGCCGATCCGCACCAGTGGCTGTATCTGGTTGTTTACTATTTCGCGGTTACGATTCCATTTGGATGTGCTGGGCTTTGCATCAGCATCGTTTTCGGCAAGGCTCCGGGCCGCATCGCTCAGCTTTATTTCAGCGACCTCGTAGGGGCCGCGCTGGGTTGCGGTATTGCCGTTGCTTTGTTGGCCCCGCTGGGAGCCCCGGGCTTGATCTTACTGGGCGCGAGCTTGTTTGCATTGTCGGCTGCGTTTCTGGCCTGGGAGCGTAAAGCGCTTGCAATCGGGGCGGGTGCTCTGACGTTGGCCCTGTTCCTCGGGGCGCTGAGCCTGGGGAACGCGGTGGACCCACAACCGTCCTCCACAAAGTTCTTGGCTCGCTTGCGTGCCCAAGGCGCGGCAGTTTTGTTCAAAAAATGGAGCCCGGTTTACCGTGTGGACGTAGTGGGAAGCCGCGAAGGAAAGTCCCTGCGCATGGCAAAGAGCGCCGCCTGGGGGGTGAGTAACCGCTTTCCGGGTACTTCCCCAGAAAATTTAGTGATCACCCACGACGGCGACGCCTCTACGATGTTGTACCGTTTCGACGGCAATCCCGAGACATTCAAGATCCTCGACTGGTCCGTGCTGGCTGTGCCATACTTGTTTTTGTCGAAACCGGACGTTCTGGTGATCGGTGTCGGAGGCGGGGTGGACATCGCCATGGCGCTTCGAAAAGGCGCCAACCATGTTACCGGTGTGGAGTTGAACCCGGTGACTGTGGATGTGTTGCGGCGACATTTCGCCGACTACGCCGGGCACTTGTTCGACGACCCACGAGTAACCCTTTCCGTGGACGAGGGCCGAAACTTTGTTCGCAGGACTCCATGGCTCTACGATCTGGTGCAGCTCACCGGCATTGACACGCTGGCAGCAGTGTACTCGGGCGCTTATGTGCTTTCCGAGAGCTACCTCTACACTCGCGAGGCGGTCCTCGATTATCTCAACCGCCTCAAACCGGGCGGGTTCCTCTCCATTGTGCGGGGAGACAAGGGCTTTGCCGACATGCCGCCCCGACAAGTGTTGCGCTTAATCGTGATCATTGCGGATGCGCTGGAGCGCATGGGCATCACGGATCCCGCAAACCACTTGATCGTCGTCCGTAGCCACCCGCAGGGCACGTTTATTCCCATCTACGGCATTCTTGTGGGAAAGAGCCCCATCTCGGACGGAGAAGTGCAGCGCTTGGAGAAGCACTTGGAATTGACAGGCTTCGAGGCTTGGCATCTTCCCGGGCGGCGTGTGGATTCCCCTGTGGCGAGAGTTCTCTCGTTGGGCACTGCCGATCGTGAAGTGTTTCTCGATAAGCAGTGGTTGAATCTCGGGGTCACGACCGACGATCGTCCCTTCTTTTTCAATTTCCTCAAGTGGAGCCGCTTGTTTGCTCCGGAACGATCGCGTGCCGACTATACGTTTGCTTCAGGTCAACTCGTCTTGTTGGCGATCTTGGCGCAGTCGGTCGTTTTCGCGTTGCTGCTGATTGTCACCCCGTTGCTTCGCTTCGGATTGCGGAGCATGGACGCCTGTACTTCGCGCTTCCTGATTTACTTCGCGAGTCTCGGGCTTGGCTTCATGTTCATCGAGATCAGTTACATCCAGAGGTTCACCCTGTTCCTCGGTTCGCCAGTATTTTCTTTGGCGATGGTCCTTGGCGCCTTGCTGCTGTCTTCCGGGATCGGCAGTTTTCTCAGTAGTCAGCTTGCCGTTTTGCGGGATCCATCTGTGGCTCTCAAGCGGCTATTCGTCGCTCTTGTGCTGCTGAACATTCTTTACGTTGCGGGGCTCCCGTTGTTGTTTGGGGCCGCTCTCGGCTCCAGTCTCGCGGTCCGCTTCGTGGTTGCGGCGTTGGCGCTGGCGCCCGCAGGGCTGCTCCTGGGAATGTTCTTGCCCGTCGGCATGCGTATTGTCGCCGCACAGACACCTGAAGCGGTGCCCTGGGCGTGGGCGGCCAACGGCGTCGCCTCCGTAGTGGGGGCGATTTTGGCAATCGTCCTAGCCATGAGTGCTGGCTTTCGTAGCGTGAACCTGATCGCATTAGGTATCTATGCCTTGGGCATCCTGGCTATGTTGGACGCTGTTCGGCGGGCGAACCCAGAGCGAGTGGCGTGAGCGGCTCAGCGCCTGGCCTTTACCGGGGGGCGCAGCAGTCGGGGTCAACAAATTCGAGATCGTGGCCTCTCGAGCTTCGTCGAGCCCCATTGGCCCCTGCAACTGCAGCATGTAGGTGACCGCAGTTGCGCTTGCGGCCGTTCAGCGCCAAAACGCTTGCGAGGCTTTCAGTGCGATGCGTTGGAAACTGACTTTGTTGGCACTGGCGGTTGCGGTTGGATCAGGGGCAGCTCTGTGGTGGCTTCGTCCCGATTCGCGAACGCTGTCGCCTCGGTTGATCGTTTTGGGTATCGATGGTCTCGACGACCGCGTCTTGCGGCGGCTCGTTGCGGCTGGCGAGCTACCGAATTTTGGCCGGCTGTTACGCGAGGGTGCAAGCGGGACGATCCGCAACTCTGAAATCGGCTTGCCGCCGGTATCGCCGGCAATTTGGACCACGTACGTCACCGGAGTGACCAAAGACGAGCACGGTATCTACGGATTTGTATTTAACACACCGCAGGGATGGGAGTTGTACCGTTCCGTCCAACGCAAGCGGCCAGCGTTGTGGGAAATTCTCTCGCAGAACGAGCGCACCGTCGGGGTGGTCAACTGGTGGTTTTCGTTCCCGCCGGAGGCAATCCGTGGCTTCATCGTGACGGACCGTTACTTTGAGTCCGAACTGAAAGGGTTGTCGGAAATTACCTTTGGTCGCGCCACGGGCATGGAAGCGCCGGTGATTTACCCGCCGCTCTTGGCGGAAACAATTACCGTCAGCCGGCAACAAAAGCTGCCCAAGGTGCTCGACGCAAAAAGTGCGCGCACCCTCGATAGCGCGATGCTCGACCTCGCGTATCGGTCTCTTCAAGCTGTGCCTGTGGAGACCCTTCTGGTGTATCTCAACGGCCTCGACCGGGTTTCCCATCGGACGTGGGATGCGGCGGACATCGAAGGGTGTGGTGGGGTGGAGGTGCGCCGACATTTGAAGACGCTCGACGAGTTTGTGGGCGAGTTGTGGCAACGAATGCCGGCCGCCTCCCATCTCGTGCTCCTTTCGGACCATGGCTTCGAACCGAACCCTAAGGGCCGGCCGCCAGGGGCGCACGAAAGCCAAGAAGCGGCGGATGCGGCGGTGCTGCTGTTGTACGGGCCGAAGGTCGAACCGGGCAAGGCTTTGGGCTCCGTAAGCCCGTTCGACGTGCTGCCTACCGTCTTGGCTCTGCTCGAAGTGCCGTTGCCGCAAGGCACTCGCGGAGCGGTGGTACAAGCTTTTCGCGGTCGAAAGGTCGAGACCTCGCAACTGCCTCGCCGGAGTTACATGCGACTGGCCGCGGTGAGCGGGACGCTCCCTGCTTCGAGTGGAGAAGATGCGGTGGACGCCGCTACCAAAGAGCGTTTGCGCGCCCTGGGATACTTGGAAGATAAGTGAAGGCCTTTGGGTCGAATCGCGCTCTCTCGTCATGACGTGAGATCGAGCCCGGTGGGCAAGAGGCAACGATCGCCTATGGCGGGTTGCCCGCAGCCGCACGAATAGCCGGCTCCAAAAACACTGTGCCTTGCAGGCAGGCGGGCGTTGATGATGCGGGGATCGAGGTTCGCCCCTTGCTCGTTCAGGCGTGGATCCGTTGACGACCGTGCCTAAGGCGTGTCCGGCCATCGCGATGGAAAGGGCATTAACCCTGCTCGGAGAGAGCTTTGCAGCCTCCGAGGCGCACACGAGCGAGGCCACGGAATTCGCCTATTAGGGTGCAGTACCACGGAGAGCAGAAAGTCCACTGAATGACAAATCCGCGTTGCACCGCGCTGGCTTTGCGATTATCTCGGACGCACTCGTGCGGACCATGAATTTTTGGCCTCGGTTCAGCCCTAGAGCTCGAAGTGGAATCCCTTGGACGACACGGATCCATCCGGGCATGGCTGGCCCCGACAGGACCGGGGAAGAAAGTACTCGCGAGCGGTCTTTTCTGCTCGGGGCCTCTGTTCTTCTCGCGGCAGGGGCGGCAGTCGCTTTCCAAGCGATCGTCTTCAATTGGAAGCTGGACGATGCCTACATCACGTTTTCGTACGCGCGCAATTGGGTGGACGGGCATGGCATCGTGTTCAACGTGGGCGAGCGCGTGGAGGGGTATACCTGCTTTCTCTGGGTGGCGTTGTCGGCTCTTGGTTTGTGGCTCGGCTTTCCCATCGAAGCGTGGAGCACGGCGTTGGGAATCGCGGCGGCAATTGGGGCGCTGGTGGCGGCAACGGGTTTGGCCTGGGAGCTTCTTCCCCGGCGTTATGCCGCCGCAGCGTCTGGGGCGGCGATCTTGCTGGCGGCGTGGCCGCCACTTTCTTGGTGGGCGGCTTCGGGCATGGAAACGACGCTGTTCGCCTTTCTCGTAACGGTTGCGCTGTGGTCGTACGTGCGCAGTGGAGGGAGGTCTCTCGCGACCGCGCTGTGGCTGGCTTTGGCGGGGATGACCCGTCCCGAAGGCTGGCTGCTCGCTGGGTTGTTGTCGGCCGACGCGGTGCGGCTGCACGGGTGGCGAGGCGCGCGGCTGGGGCTCGTGTTTGCGCTGCTGTTCGGCCCGTATTTTGTTTGGCGCGTTTGGTATTACGGCTATCTGCTGCCGAACACGTTTTACGCCAAGGTCGGTGCGACCGCTGACCAGCTTGCGCGCGGAGTGGCTTACTTCCGGTTGTTTTTCCATGACTGGGGAGCGGTGCTGCTGTGCGCGAGTTTGTTGCCCTTGCTGTTTCCAGTGTGTCGGCGGCTGGTCGCGGTGTATGGTTTCCTCGGGCTTTATGTGGCTTACATCGTTGCCGTAGGTGGCGACGTGTTCCACTTTTACCGCTTTTGGGTGCCTGTCGTGCCTGCGTTGGTGGTGTTGGGATGGGTCGGTGCTGTGTGGGTCCTTGCAGGCACGAGAACCTCTCCGGACCGCTTCGCGTTTTTCGCAGTGCTCGTCCTCGCTGCAGCGTGGTGTGCGCGCGCCACCGTTGCGGACTTGGGGCTCCAACGACGGAACCAGCGGACGGCCAATTTCATCGCGGCGCTGGGCAGAAACCAGTGCCGTTGCCTCCTGGGCAAAACCAAGGAAGACGACCGTATCGCCACAATTGGTATCGGCTTGATCAAATACTGCACGAACCGCCACGTGATTGACATGCTGGGACTGACCAACCTGCACATTGCTCGCGAGAGTCGAGTGCCGATGGGAACGGGTCTAGCCGGTCACGAAAAGTACGACTCCAGGTACGTGCTGTCGTTGCGGCCCAAATACATCGTGATACCTGACGCCGACGCTAAAGTGCTTTATATGCCTGCTCACCGCGACATGTGGGCCCAGCCCGATTTTCGCCGCCTGTACAAGAAAGACGAATGCGGCTACCGCCTCGTGGACGAGGGTTCGTAAGCGCTGCCTTCGCTAACGACTTGGTTGCCTGACTTCCCAGCGATGCATCTCGATCCGGGATTGTCTCCGACTGCGGGCACGCCCGTTGCGCAACTGCTCTGTTTGGACCCTGGCACGCCACGACTAGAGAAGCCTCTCGGGCTCGACAAGATCCGAAACGGTGACCCAGCGAGGGTCCCGCCGTATACGGCCCAGCGCCTGTGGAGCCGGACTGCCGTGCAGGGTGACGGTGGTGAAGTGCGGACACTTGGGCGCTCTGGATTTGTTGGTGGGTGAACCCCCTGAACGGTGCCGGGCAGACTGGGCAACTGCTTCTCCTCTCCGACTGCGGATTCCAAACAAACCCAAAAACACCGCCGTGCACGAAAGCATGGTGGAGGAAAGTGGAGGCGCGCAAGGCTTTTCGGTCAGCGTCGGCCCAACCCACAACCTATTTGAGCGGGTCCATGCTATTGATGGCGAAAGACGCTGGCTTCGTTCGGTCGGAAAACGCAAAATTTCCGCGCATGAAATAAATGCGTTCATGAGCTTGCCAGCGACGCTCAGCGCTGGATCGACTGCGCCAGTGTCCTCGTGGATTGCCGCAGTTTCGACGTGCCGACGCTGCACTTGCGTTGCCGGATGGCGCGTTGACCCGCTGCCCACGACACACGGCGCAAGGCCTGAAAGCATTCAGGCAGATGCAGCGCGCATTTCCGCTATGCGCGCGGGTTTTTGTGCGACGGCTGGGCAGGGATCGTTATGGTCGTGCCATTGCGCAGACCACACACTGCAGCCGCGACATGTGTGCGAGCACCTGCACGGCACAGATCATGCGGAACCTAGCCAGCGCATTCAGCGGACAGCGCCTTCCGCTGCGTGTGATGCGCGAGCCGTTAGCCGACAGCGACGCGAAGCGGAGGCCGAAAGTCAGCGAGGACGCCTGGCGAAAGACGGGGGCAGTCGAAACTCACCCCGCGAAGCCTGGCACGGTGACCGAGCTCGAAGGAAGGTCTTGACCAACCCGCTACGCCCCAGCGATACCAGCAAGTTGAAGAAGCAGCAACCCGTGAGGACAGGAGAACGCGCGGCGAGACGATCGGGAGCAACGCCGAGCCGGGGCGGCAGCGGGCAGACTCGAGAGAAGGGCTGCAACTGATTTTTCGAGAGGTAATCGAGCTTGACATCGAGAACCCGAAGGAAGACGGTTTGCCGCTGCCGCCTCACAACTCGGAGGGGGGTTCGTCGAGGTAGGTGTCGGCTGAACCGGGGATGGCTGCCGCAGTAATCTGCGCGGCTGAGTCGCGAGCCGTTAGCCTTCACCTACAAACCCCGACATTGTGAGCTGACTGGCCACTATGCGCCAAGATCCTGGAGAGGCGCTGGGGCGCGCACTGCATTAACTCAGCACTCGGCCGGGTACGGCCGAGAGGGCCGGGCACAGGGTGAACGATCTTAGGACGCACGCCGGCGCGCCTGGTGCGGTGCGAAAGACATGCTGCCTGCCGCTTGACATAATCTCCCTTGTGCCTGCAATCGCGCTGCTTTGCTCTGACGGGGGAATCCCGTGAGCAAGTGGCGTCGTCGAGGGTCCAGGGTAGGTTGCCCGTCTGGAGGTCGTGCGTGAGCGCAACGCGCAGTCGCGGGGACGGGTCGTGAGGCAGGGCCGGACCCGTGGGTGATCGCTCCCGGCAACGCGCCGCGCTGCGAGGGAACGTGTGTGAGACATGTTCGACCAGCTCGACACATTCACAGCATCCCTAGGCTCCAGGTGTCGCGGGATACGGCCCCGCATCCGGTCGGCGAGCAAGCCCCAGGACACGGAGCTGGAATGCGTCCAGCAACCTCCAGCCGGCTGCCGGAGCGGTTATTGGGCGCCGCGCAGGTGATTGTCTTCGGGCGTTTGGGGCCCTGCTCGAGGGCGGCTCCTCGGCAGGAGTCTCTGCGACGTCTCTGTCAGAAGTGTGCAACTTCCTTGCACTCCCGAAGGCTCGGTCGAACTACCCCCGCCGCTGATCGTTCGATGGAGAAGCGCCAGGTGGCGCAATCGCCGCCGTAGGGGAACTCCCTACAGCGCGGCACGGTGCCGCAGCTTTGCGGGCGGAGCGAAATGACCCGTTGCGCGCTTGTGGTGGCGGCTCCAAGGGCGTAAGAGAGAACGTTGCGGCAAGCACGCCGTTTGGCCCATCGAGCGACGGAGCTCGGCCCCTGCGGGACCTGCAGAGACACGAGCAGCTTTCCGCGAAAGGCGCTCCCTATGACGCATGTGCCCCGATTCCGCTGGTTTGCGGCTTCACGTGCCTCGATCTGGGGCTCGATCGTACGCCGAGTGCGTGGTGACTTTGTGCTTGCAGTGGGCGTTCTGTGGCTGGCTTCGACACCGCTTACAGCGATTGCCGAGACGTGTGCCGGAGACTGTGACGATGACGGCTCGGTGACGGTGAACGAAATCGTCACTCTGGTGCGCATTGCTTTGCTGCTGGAGGATGCTCGTGCCTGCGCTGCCGGAGATACCGACGGCGACGGAAGGATTACGGTGGACGAAATCGTGCGCGCCGTGCGATCCGTGCTCGCAGGTTGCCCGCCTCTCGGTGGCGGAACCCCCACGCCAACACCGAGCGCGACGGCCTTTTCGCCTCGTACGCCGACACATACGCACACAGCCACGCCTACGGCCAGCCCGCGACTCGGCCCAGTTGTGCAACTGGGGCCCTGTGTAGGTCCCGGACAGACACTGGTTGCCGACATCAGCACGGGGCAGGGAGCTGGCGGACCCGCTGTTCCCGATCCGTTCTGGCGCTTTTTGCCACCCACGCCACCGATCGGTGCGGTGCCGTTTACCACTGCGCCGCACTCTGCCTGGGCGATACCGGCAGCAGGTTCGTGGTGGATCCAACCGAGCGCATCGGGAAACCCCAGCCCTGGTCCGAGCGCCCGTTACGCGATCCAAATCGCAATCGCGGCACCCATAAGCCAGTACACCGCCTTGCGCATCGTTGGCCAGTACGCAGCCGACAACACCGTGCCGAGCATCTTGCTCAACGGCACGCTCATCGGCTCGTGCAGCCCTGCAACGAGTAACTGTTTTGCCGTCCTGCAGCCCCTGAATTTCGTGGCGACTACGCCCCCGTTTCCGCCATTCACCGGCAGCGACACGCTCGAATTTCGCGTGAACAACTTGAGCAATGTAACCGGTTTGCTGGTGCGTGCCCGAGTCGAGGCGGATTGCGCTCCGGCGACGCCCACAGCCACTTTCACGCCCTCGAGGACCCCGACCCGCTCGGCCTCGCCGAGTGCAAGTTTCTCAGCGACGCGAACGTTCACCGCATCGCCGACTTGGAGCTTCACCCGCAGCCCCAGCCCCTCGGCCACGGCCACGCCGACACGAACTCCAACCGGAACGGCTACACCTTCGCCAACCCGGACGTTCTCCCCCACAGCGACGCCTACGTGCGTGCCGCTGCCCCCTGGAGCCGTCGCTTGGTGGCCGCTGGATGACCCGAGCGGAGCGACCTCGGTGCTGGATATCGGCGGAGCTGCTCATCATGGTACGCCATTGCCGGCGCCGGTGAACTCGAACTTCGGCAACGGCCCAGTAACGGTCGCAGGCCGAGTGGGAACGGCACTGTACTTTTTCTCGGGAAACGAGGTGGCGGCCGTTCCCCCCTCCACCGCCTTCGACCTGGCGACAAGCTCGTTCACCATTGATGCGTGGTTTGCCGCGTTTCCCCCCGGAACCTTGTCTTTCGGCGGCATTCCCAACCTGTCGCCTGGCCAGACCCGGCACTTTGCCGTTGTGGACAAACTCGATCCGAACACGAATAGCGGATACGCCTTCGCGCTTCGCACCACCGCCGCTCCGGCACTGCCGCCGAACGCGCCGGACGGATTTTTGGTCAGCGTGACCGTGGACGTTTGCTTGTGGGAGGGAGCATCCGCGCCGGCGTGTGCTGGGCTGTTCTCCGGCACCCTTGAATGGGATGCGCCAACGAACTCGTTTCTGCCCCTGAATCCACCTTGGCCATACTCTGGCCAGTGGTTGCACTTGGCGATCACCGTGGACCGCACGGCAAACGCCGGGCAGTTTTTCCTCAACGGCGCACCGCTCGGGCCGGTGTTTTCCCCGGCCACCGGCACGGGAAACAACGCACTGCCGCTTTGGCTTGGAAAATCCCGACTGCCCGACAATGGGTTCGAGTTCACGCTCGACGAAATCGAGGTTTTCGATCGTGCGCTGGCGGCGGCGGAGATTGCCGCCTTGGCGGGCTCAGGAGGAAAGTGCAAGACACCGGCTCCGTTCACCCCCACCCCGAGCAGCACGCTGACACGTACGGCCTCAGCGACAAGAACCCCTTCACGCACGGCAACCCTGCGGCCGACCATCACACCCACGGCAACGGTGGACGGCGAGTGCCGCTTTGTCGGCCCGCGGATGTGCGGCGGGACCTGCCCGAATCCGAACGAAGTGTGCGTGCCCAAGCCCGACGACTCCGGCTGTCATTGCGTCGTTGTAGAGCCCGCGACACCTTCTCCTACGCCGCACTGCCCGGCAGGTATCTTTTGCACGGCAACACCGACTGCGAGCGGGCTACCCAACGGTACTTCCACTCCAACGCAAGCGGCGACGAACACGCGCACCTCGACGCGCACCGCCACACGCACGCCGACGTACTCGCCGACAACGACCCCCTCCCCATGTTTTGCCGAGGTGTGCGTGACGAAGTTCTGGGACCTGAACGCCAATGGCCAGAACGACGGCGAGCCCGGGCTGCAAGGGTGGACGATTCAGTTTTTCGACGCGAGCAACACGTTGTCGGCAAGTGTGGTCACGGGTCCCGCCGGCACGACGTGTGCCGGCATACCTGCGCCGGGTTCGTATACTGTGCAGGAGGTTTCCCAAGGCGGATGCGGCCAGACGTTCCCGCCTCCTCCGGGCACCCACAGCATCTCCTTGATGTGTGGGCAGTTGGTGAACCTTGCGTTCGGCAACCGTTGCCCGCCGCCGAGCCTGACGCCGACGGCGACTCCCACCCGCACCCCGAAAGTGCCGCCGCCCGACTGATACCGGGCCGGCAAGGGCGGGGCGGAACCGGCATTGGCATCTATGTCGGCCGGTCGGGCCGAGCCAAACGGAAGGTTCGGCCCGGTCCTTCGGTGGCCATGGACCGGCAATGGGGCGCTGGGGAATCGGACGGGCGGCGCTTGACTCGGGCCTTTCCCTCAGGCAAGCAGTTGCTTTAATCAGTTGATTGAATTGTGGGCCGGAGTGGGAGTTCGATGGGAACGGCTTGCGGAAAATACGCCATCGCCGGAGTCGGTGTGTCGCGTTTCGGTAAAGTGCCGGGTGTGAGCGCGATGGGCTTCACGTTGGAGGCGAGCAAGCGCGCGGTGGAGGACGCCGGACTCGAGATGCGCGCTGTCGACGGACTTCTTGCGGTAATGCCCGCGGCCATCGGAGAACAACACGGTTGGGCGGCTCGGGTCGCCGCGTACCTGGGGCTCGATCCGAGTTTTTGCACGACCTTGGACATGGGTGGCGCCACTGCTTGTGGTGCCGTGCACGTGGCGATGGCCGCCATCGAAGCCGGTTACTGCTCAGTGGTTCTGTGCGCCTTCGGTACGCAAACTTGGCCGCAAGGAGTGCCGTTGCAATTGTTCGGCTCCGAGTTTCACTTGGTGTACGGTGACGTTGGGGCGATTTGTTTTACCGGCTTTATCCGCCGCCGCCAGCAATTCGAATACAATTTGCCCGACGAATTGTACGGGCGCGTGGCCGTGACCTGCCGCGCGCACGCCCAACGGAACCCCGAGGCGCAGATGCGCAAACCGATGACGTTGGACGACTATTTCCACTCGCGGTGGGTGGCCGAGCCGTTGCGTTTGTTCGATTGTTGCCCGAATACCGATGGTGGCGGTGCCATTGTGGTGACTTCCGTAGAACGAGCGCGTGACCTACGGCAACCAGTCGTTCGAATCATAGGTGTAGGTCAGGAACACCGAGCGGAAGTCATCGTGCCCACTGGCGACTATCAAGAGCTCTGGGGCGGCACAGGTGCGGCGCGGCGAGCATATGCCAGTGCTGGAATCGTTGCGGCCGACTTGGACTGCGCGCAACTGTACGACGCATTCACGCCTCGGGTCGTGAACGACCTTGTCGCTTATGGAATTGCAGCCCCGGAGGAGCTCGACCGAGCTTTTGCCCGGGGGGAGTTTACCTTTGGCGGTCGCTTGCCCGTGAACACAGCGGGGGGACTGCTTTCCGAGGGGCATCTGTGGGGATTTGGCCATGTGCGCGAAGGCGTGCGGCAACTGCGTGGCGAGTGCAGCGATCGGCAGGTTGCCGATGCGAAGCTTTGTCTCGTGACGGGTTACGGTGGAGCTCCGCACGAGTCTCCACCAACGGTAAGTTATTCCGCGTTGGTTTTGGGGCGCGATTGAGGAGACGCGATGTTTACCCTGGAAAAACCCCTGCCGCGAGGCACCGAAGATACAGCCCCGTTTTGGGAAGCCGCGTTGCGGGGCGAACTTAGGCTGCAACGCTGCCGTGCATGTGGTCACTATCGCTTCCCGCCTGCGGTTCTTTGCCCGCGCTGTTCCAGCGAGGGGTACGAGTGGGCATCTCTCTCGGGCAAAGGCCGAGTGTTTAGTTGGGTCGTCGTCCACCAATCCCAGTACCCCGCGTTTAACGAAGACGCTCCGTACAACGTCGCCATCGTCGAGCTCGACGAGGGACCTCGACTCCATACCCAAATTGTCGACTGCCCACTGGAGGAACTGACCATCGGCATGCCGGTGGAAGTGGTGTTCGAAAAGGTGCGCGAGGATGTGGTGCTTCCGAAGTTTCGGCCACGGCGCCGTTCGGCGTGACGGTGCCGGGGCATTTCTCGATCAGCGGGAGGATAGGCCTATGCGCGGCCACCAGAGATCCGTCCGTCGAAAACCAGCGAAAGCGGCGCACAGCAGAGAGCGCAAACGCCCCCGGGCACAGCGTTCGCTCGATCCCGTCACCGCGGAAATCATTCGCGGCGCCATGGAAACCATTTGCTACGAAATGGCCACGCACGTGAGCTTGACGGCCACAACGCCCATCTTGAATCAGTCGAACGAGCGCAATGCCACGATCCTCGATGCGCGTGGCTCGCTGGCTGCACTGAGTGTGGGGATCCCGCAATTCATGCTGAGTTCGACCCTGCCCGTGCGTTTTGCACTGGATTTCTTTGGGCGCGACGGACTGTTCGATGGGGACGTTTTGGTTGCGAACGACCCGTACCACGGCGGCGGCCATCTCCCCGACTACAACGTGTTCGCCCCCGTGTTTCACGACGGTGAGATGGTGCTCATTGCCTCGATTCAGTGCCACCATGCGGACACCGGTGGCGCCATGCCCGGCGGCTACAACGTGGATGCGCGCGACATTTGGGCCGAGGGCGTGCGCTTTCCCGCCGTGAAAGTGTACGAGCGTGGCGTCGAGCGGCGGGACGTGGTGTACATGATGAAGGTGAACAATCGCACCCCGACCTTCCTGGGGGACTTGCGCGCCCAGATTGGTGCTGCGCAACTCGGTGTGCGCCGCTTGAAGGAGGTCTTGGCTCGTTACGGCACGGCCACCGTTCGGGGAGCGGTGGAATACATGATCGACTACGCAGCACGACGCTTTCGCGAGGAAGTGGCGAAATGGCCCGACGGCGAGTACGAGTCGGACGTGTACGTGGACCACGATCCTAAAGGAAACCCCGACATCCACATCCACTGCAAGGTTACCGTGCGGGGGAGCGACCTCACCGTGGATTTCACCGGCTCCGACATGCGGGACAACCTGCAGGCGTACTCGACGTTTGGCAACACGCGCGGATACGTCGTTGCCCAGCTTGCCAGCATGATGGACCCTTCCATCCCGAAAAACGAGGGGTTCTTCAATTCCATTCGGCTCATTGTGCCTCCGGGCTGCTGTCTCAACCCGCCCCCGGAGCGATCGGTGGCTGCGGGCACCCACCACCCGGGTACCGAGGTCGGCGAGGCTATTGCGAAAGCGTTGGAAAAGGTGATCCCCGAACGCTGCTGCCCGCAGATTTACAAAATGGGGATGCCAACGGTAATTTTTGGCAAGCACCCCAAGACCGGGCAACTGTTCATTGACCATTCAGTGGACACCTTCGCCGCGTATTGCGGAGCCGTGTACGGGCAAGATGGCTGGGGCGCCATGAACGTCAGCTTCGGCAACCTGATCCGAGCAACCGCGGAAATCAACGAATCCATTTTCCCCGTGCGCCACATTTCCCGCGACTATGCCACGGATACCGGCGGCCCCGGAAAATGGCGCGGCTGCCCCGGGTCGCTGTACGTCAAGGAAATTTGCGCTCCGGCACAAATTTACACGTACGTGGTGGGGCGAAAGTATCCCATGCCCGGCATCGCCGGTGGCAAGCCGGGCGCCCCGAACCGGTTGATCGTGCGTGCGGGCGGGCCTCATGCGCACGAGGTGACGACCACGGCGTTTTACGTCGAGCACTTGCCGGGCGAACGCTACGAGTACCGCTACGGTGGGGGTGGGGGTTGGGGAGACCCGCTGGAGCGCGATCCGGAAAAGGTACTCGAAGACGTGTTGGACGAGTATGTGTCTGTCGAAGGTGCCCGGCGCGACTATGGAGTGGTTCTCCGCGGCTCGCTCGAAGATCTCACCTTGGAGGTGGATTGGGAGGCGACAGCAGCGCTACGAGCGCAAATGCGCGCGCAAGCTGGAGCTTCTGGGGCGTGAGCGCGGACCGGCGAGGCGGCGATGCGGGGATACGGGATTGGCATTGACGTAGGTGGAACTTTCACGGACTTCGTGGTGACCCGCCCCGATGGTTCTTTGGAGATCGCGAAGCATCCGACGACGCCACACGACCAGTCGGAAGGAGTCATCGCGGGGCTCGAACGCATCGCGGCTCGAGAGGGGATGTCGCTGGCCCAGCTCCTCGGAGGTACCCAGCGCATCGTGCACGGCACCACCACTGCGGACAACACGATGATCGAGATGAACGGCGCCGTCACCGGGCTGATCACCAGCGCGGGCCATCGCGATGAAATCGAGTTGCGCCGCGGTTTCAAGGAAGACATTTGGGACCCCGCCTTGCCTCCGCCGCCACCGATTGCGCCGCGACGCCGTCGCATTGGAGTGCCGGAGCGGCTCGATTTCGAGGGCAACGTCTTGGTCCCGCTCGACGAAGATGCCGTACGCCACGCATTGCGGCGGTTGCGCCGGCAAGGAACGGAGTCGCTGGCGGTGGTGTTCCTCTTTTCTTTTGTCAACCCGGCGCATGAGCGTCGCGTGCGCGAGATCGCTCGCGAGGAGTGCCCGGAAATGGCCGTGTGGCTTTCGCACGAAGTCATGCCCGCCGCACCGGAGTTCGAGCGCACGAGCACCACCTTGGTGAATGCGTACGTAGGACCAAAAATCGAGCGCTACGTGCGCCGGCTGGCTGAACGTCTCGCCGGGGCCGGTTATCGCGGCGAACTGCTCCTCATGCAGTCCAACGGCGGCATGATGGGTCCGGCGTACATCCTGGAACGGCCGGTTACGCTGCTGGCCTCAGGTCCGACCGGTGGAGTCATCGCTGCATGCCACTGGGGCCGCGAGGCCGGCGTGCAGGATTTCATTTGTGCGGACATGGGCGGCACGAGTTACGACGTGTGCCTGGTGCGGGGCGCCCAGGCGGAGATCAAATCGGGGTGGAACTGGCACCACCGCTACCTGGTGGCGTTGCCGATGGTGCAAGTGCACTCGATTGGCGCGGGTGGCGGCTCGCTCGCCCGCGTGGTGAGTGGCGCGTTGCAAGTCGGACCGCAAAGCGCTGCTGCGGATCCCGGACCGATTTGTTACGGTCGCGGAGGCCGGGTGGTTACGGTTACCGACGCCAATCTCGTTCTCGGCTACCTGAACCCCGAGGGACTGTGTGGCGGCGCCATGAAGCTCGTGGCGGAGGGTGTAGCCGAGGCACTGGAACAGCAAATTGCCAAGCCGCTGGGGCTGTCCACGGTCGAAGCGGCTTACGGGATTTACCGGCTCGTCAACGCCAACATGGCCAACGCGATCCGGAGGATTTCGGCCCAGCGCGGACTGGACCCGCGGGACTTTACCCTCGTAATGTACGGCGGAAATGGCCCGGTGCACGCGACCGCACAGGCCAAAGAACTCGGGATCCGACAGGTAGTCGTGCCGAAAACCTCGCCGGCGTTTTCGGCGCTTGGACTGTTGCTTGCCGACCGCGTGGTGGACGAAATGCGCTCGTACATCGTAAATGCAGCGGAGGCGGACCTCGACCGCGTGCAGCGTTTGTTCGCGGAGATGGAGGATCGGGCACGTGGTATCTTGGGCGGCGGGCGTGGCAAAGTCGAGCTGCGGCGCTTTGCGCATCTGTGCTACCCCGGGCAGACGTTCGACCTGGCTGTGCCGATCGGCAACAGCGCCCGGGCAGTGACGCGCAAGCTGTGGGAGGCCACGATCGAACGCTTCCACGACTTGCACGAACAGCTTCACACGTATGCCGTGCGCGAGGAACGGCCGATTTTGCGCGGGCTCCGGCTCACCGTGGTTCAGCACACGGCGAAGCCGAGTTTGCCAGTACTCGGGGTCAAACGGGGGAGGCCTACGCCTGTAGGCGTGCGCCGCGCGTATTTTGGAAAGCGCTTTGTCTCCACCCCGGTGTTTCACGGGCCGAGTTTGCACCCCGGGCAACGCTTGGTCGGTCCGGCGATCGTCGAAGAACCCTTTACCACGATCGTGCTGCAACCCGGCGACGTAGCCACGATCGATCGCTGGGGAAACTACCGCATCGAGGTGGCGAGGTGAGCTCAAAAGCGACTCCTGCGAGCGCTGGGTCGAAGGCGACAGGGGGGATGTGCGTTGCCGGCTTTCTCGGGCCGCTGCAGTTAGCCGGCTCGAGAGATGTCACGCCCGCGGGCGGCTGAGCCGCCGGGCTCTCCATAAGTTCCACGCACCTAGCCCGGTCAGGACCACGGCGAGCAGGAAGAGCGATGTGTCGTGCAGCGCGGGGGCCGGCGATACGCGTAGGCGCTGTTGCGGAAGCGGCAGCGACAAGCCCTCCCAGTTCAAAACGAGCACGCTCTCCGACGTACCCGCGGTGACTCCGGTGAGAAGGTCGGTCGCACTCAGGTTGGAAACGGAGTCGAAAAGAGCAGCGTTGGTCACTGCGTTGGTAACAGAATTGCCCGTCCCGGAGATGTCCCCCAAGCCGGCGAAGAACATGAGGGCACGAGCGCTAGCAGCGGGAATTTGTGCGCCGAACGTAGCTCCGAGTCCGTCAGTACTGGAGCAATCGAAAACTGTTTGCGTGTAGCTCGAAGGTGTGAGAGCGGGGCTCCCTGGGCCGTAAAACACGGTCGTGTTGACGGGATCACCGATACCGCCATCCGAAGTGACCACCCAGCGGTCCGCCGTACTCACGGTTGTATCCCCGCTCGAGGTAGCCTCTACCTGCGTGTCGCTGTCGGAACCGAAGTTGATGGGTACTTGGACAGTGGCGTTGATGGGGGCCGAGCCCGTGTTTTGCATGATCACCAGGATTCTGGCTGCCTGATGAGTTGTGGAAAAGAAGTACTGCACCCAGACGTTCAAGCCTGACATAGTCACCGGCCCCGCCAACAGCGTTGTACCGGTGAGATCCACCGTGGCTGGCGCCACGAACGCCGTGCCATCGATCCACACCGTCCAGGCTATGTCGAAAGCATCGTCGTTGCCTGAAGCCGAGTCCGCATCGTCAATCCCGAAAGCCGCCGAGTCGTCGCAAGTCCCGCCAAACGGGCCGCCGTCCGTACCAGCGTCGTTGAATATGAACCACTGTGTCGAGCCGAGCCCTGGGGCAATGGTCAAGGACGAGGGTGAAACTGGCGTGGCCAAGGCAGTGCAGGCAATCAACAGGCCGGTGCCAATTGCGCTGCCCACTACCGTCCATCGCGATCGCATCACATTTTTCATGCTCCCCTCCGCAACGCCATCCAGCCCTCTCGCCACTACCATCCCAGGCAAAGCGCGGACTTTGATAACCCGACTACTCCATCGGAATCGGAAAAGCGAGAGGAATCTGAGATATTTTTCGGAAGTCGTCGCCTGCGGGGGCGAGGGGGGGCGGACTGGTTGACTCGGAAGCGGAATTGGCCGACAAGGCGCTTCATGGGCGAGCCAATTTCCGGTGCGTTGGTGGGTAGAACCTTTCCGCCGGTGAAGTTCCGGTGGGACTCCAAAGACGTCATGCTCTATGCGGTCGGGGTAGGTGCGCAGCCCGAGGGTGAGCTGGAGTTCGTGTACGAGGGCAAGGGACCCAAGGTGTTGCCTACATATGCGGTCATCCCGGGGATGTTTTCCATGGGCGGTTTAGTGTCCCACGTGGACATCAACCTTGCCATGCTGTTGCACGGGGAGCAGTCCATTACCCTGCATCGCGAGCTTCCTCCGGAAGCAGAGGTCACGGTCACCGGCCGGGTGGCCGAGGTGTGGGACAAGGGCAAAGCAGCGGTAATTGGGTGCGAGGGCATTGTGGAAGATGGCCATGGGTTGCTTTGCACCACTAAGGCCACTCTCTTCATTCGCGGAGCGGGCGGATTTGGGGGTGAGCGAGGGCCTTCGACGCAAGACCGAAACCGCCCACCGGAACGCGCGCCGGATGCAGTGGTGGAGCTTGTCACTCGCCCGGAACAGGGAGCGATTTACCGGCTTTCCGGTGATCGGAATCCGATCCACATCGACCCGGATTTCGCGCGCATGGCGGGTTTCGAGAAGCCGTTCATGCACGGGCTGTGCACCTACGGCTTCGCGGGCCGGGCGATTTTGCGTGCGCTTTGCGGTGGCGACCCTGCCCGGTTTTTGCACTTCGAGGCTCGCTTTGCCGATCAAGTGTATTTTGGCGATACGATTGTCACCAAGATGTGGCGTGTGGCTCCCGGAGAGGCCATCGTGCAGTGCGAAACGCAGCGCGGGAACGTGGTGCTCTCGCAGGGGCTGGCGCGTTTTCGGGAGTAGCCGAACCGGTTGAATCGCTTCGACTTCACGCTTTTACGCTGGGCCACCACCTACGCCAACGTCTGGCCGTGGTTCGATGGCTTTGTCGCCTTTTTGGTGAGCTGGGAAATCGCCAAGGGTGGATTTGTGATTGCGCTCTATTGGTGGGCGTGGTTCCGCTTGGACAAAGCCCAGGGCAAGGGGGCCGACAAAGTTCAAGAGAGCCAGCGTGCGCGACTTCTCCTCGCGCTGGCCGGGGCCATGACGGGGCTCACGATTGCCGCAGTGGCCGCGTTGGTATTGCCGTACCGGCCTCGTCCGCGAATTCTCGTGGGGCTCGATCCCGAACTTTCACCCGGTTGGGCGGAGTGGAGCGCGTTTCCCAGTGACCACGCCACGCTCTTTTTCGCCCTAGCGCTGGGTTTGTGGTACGTGCACCGCCGTTTGGGCTGGGTGGCGTTGCTGCACGCGATCGTGGTGGTGTCGCTACCGCGGGTCTACCTTGGCCTGCACTATCCGACCGACATCCTGGGCGGGGCTTTGATTGGGTGGTGTGTTGCCTGGTTCGCGCAACGCGAGCGGCGGTTGCTGGTGCTCGCGCAGAGGCTTGTGCATTGGGGATCGGTGCGGCCGGCATGGTTTTACGCACTGGGTTTTGTCGCGAGTTACTCCGTAGCCACGCTGTTTTCCGACTGGCGCCGGGCTGGCAACACCCTGCTCGCGTGGCTGCTGCGCTAGCGAGCCGCGGGTATCCTGTCACCACTGGCCGAGTAGGCGCACGGCCAGCGCTACCACCGTCGCCGCCAGGACCCAGCGGATAAGCCACTCTCCCCCGAGCACTGCGAGCCGTACCCCGACAATGGCCCCCGCAGAGTACCCGGTGGCAAGGATCATTCCCGGAATCCACCACACTTGACCGCGCACAACGAAAATCGCGAGTGCTCCGGCAGTCTGCACGGCATTCAGGAGCACCTTCACACTGTTAGCGCGCAAGAGATCGTGCCCGGCATGGGCGAGCGCGGCAATGAGCAGCAATCCCACGCCGGCCTGGAAGGCACCGCCGAAACTGCCGACGAGAAAAAACACCGTGGCCGTGAGCCACCGAGGCCACGGAGAAGATGGCGAACGTGGCTGGACCCGCACGACAATCGGGACCACAAGGATCAGCATCACGACGGCGAAGAGCCGCTGGAATACGGCACCGGGAAATAGAGAGATCACATACGCTCCCAGGATCGAACCGGCGACTATCGGGAGTGCAAGCGCCGTCGCATGGCGAAGTGCGGTGACCCCTTCCGCATGAAAACGCCAACTCGCTACGATGTTGTGCGCCAGCACCCCCACACGATTGGTGCCGTTGGCCACATCTGCGGGTACGCCGAGCAGTACCAGTGCAGGCACTGTCAGCAGAGAGCCTGCACCGGCGAGCGTATTTACGATGCCGGCCACGAGCCCCGTTCCGACGAGGAGCGCAATTCCCGCGAAACCGAGATCGGCGGTCATTGTTCTCGGGTTGTACTGGCCCTCGCGACGCTGTGACAAGCATACCGGTGTTGCGAACGGTAACCGCCCGAATTTGCTTCCTGGGGAACTTGGGTATCCTGTTATGTTCGCTCCACGAATAGACACGACAGCTCTCCCTTCCGAGGGAAAGGCTGCCTCATGCCGGTCGAGGGTCGCACCCATCGCGGGGCAAGGCCATACAGTGCCGCGGTCGTGTATCTCAATATTCCGTGGCGTGGTGTCGATGCGGAGTTCACGGGAAGGCAGCTCACCTGAACAAGTGCGTAAACGAGATCAGTCGGCGGGAGGGATATGGCGCGGTACCGGGCTGCTTTCCCATCCACGAACTTCCCCGAGCCCGACCTCGCGCCGCGCTGTCGACCGTCTCCCTCGGCATCGCCAGCCGGCCGAGCTCGTCGCGGGTGTAGGCCACGTCGTAGAGCACGGTCGCCGGGGCCGAGATCAGGCTCACGGTCTCGCACACGTCGCCCTGCTCGAGCCGGGAGACCCGCCCCGTCGCCGCCTCGCGCGCGATCATGGCGGAAAGAGCGCCGGAGATACCGGTGAGAAGCGAGTCCGCGTCATAGGCAAACGAGACCGCGCTTGCCTCGTTGACCGAGCGCGTGGCGAGCCGGTAGTCGGCATCGTAAGTGTCAGAGATGGGGCCGGCGACGAGGCCGGTCCAGGTCTCACTCGCCGGCAGCGGCCCATCGGTGGCGTAGGTGAGCGTGCCGCCCCCGGCCGGGGCGCTGACCGTCTGGAGGTAACCGCTGGTCGGGTGGTAGGCGAGGCTGAAGATCCAAGGTGATTGGAATGCCTATCGCCCGGTGACTGCACGTGCCAATCAGCCCCTAGAGAGCGTGATCGCGATTCCACCACCGCCCGACAACCGAGAGGAGGAATCGGCCACCGCTCCTGCTCGCTCCGCGGCCGTGCGCATGGGGGCAGCACTGCTGCCACGCATCTACGAGGTCTTCCCGCTCGTCTGTCCCAACTGTACAGGCGAGATGCGGCTGATTGCCTTCCTCACCGAGACCGAGCGCTCCTCGATCGAGGGGATCCTCGCCCACCTTGGTGAGCCGACGCTACCGCAGCCCATCGCCGCGGCACGCGCACCCCCGGCTTCTTCGCCGATGTCGATCAACGTCCGGGGTGGGAGATCGGTGCCGAGCCCATCCCCGAGATTGACTTCGATCAGCGCCACGGCTGGTGCAAGGATTGTCCCGGCATCGCCGATCGCCGACAGGGGGAACGTGTATCCCTTCTCCACCAGCTGGGACGGATCTCCATACTCCAGGCCCGGATCCTTGCGGTCATCCTCCCGCTCCGTCTTCCTTCCAACGAGACTGGCGCGGACACCCGGAACGCCGGTGCTAGAAAGTGGCGCGTTCTGTCCTTGCCAAGCCCTGTCGTCGAGGGGGACGTGGGCTCCAAGGTGATTCGAATGCCTATCCCACAAACCTTTGCTTCGAATTTTATTTCTTCGGCGCAATCCGGACACTTCTTGGTCACAGGACTTGTGACAGTGTGAGCGGAACGTTGCTAGACTAAGTCTACATCGTCTTCAGTTGGACTCTCCATTACGAGCACTGCAATTAAACCGAATGCTCCAAAAATGAGCCCGATGAAGAACCATCGACCGTTCTTCCACTGAAACCGCCACTCCAGCTTGTGTCACATTCAACTTTTGCCCTCCAATCATTTGAGCAACCGACGAAAAGAAGTGCAACAGGAAACAAAAATAAGATGCGCATAAAATTCTCCCGCGGAAGTGCTTGCTTATTTCTCTTTGCTGGGTTCGAGAACGCCAGAGCTTACCTTGAGCCGAACTTTGTTCAACTCCTCACCAATGACTTTTTCATTGTAACGCCAAATCTTGCCGGATTGTGTTCTGACGCGAGCGACGAAAGAAACTATCGTGTAAAGTTCACGAACTTCGTTTTCCCAAGCTCTCCAACTCCCGATATCCCCGAGTTGAAAGGCATCGTTTGTTGCAATGTCGCCGACATACGTCGCACCGAGAGTTCTGATATGGTCACCGAAGACGTCGTAAAGCAGAAATCGCACATCGATTGCTGAGACAGGTTCATTACTTGTAAGCGTTCCAAGCGGCCTGTAGTAATAGCTCCGATTCAACCCGTCATACTGGGTTGTGACACCGGATGAGTTTAGTTGAACGGGGCAGGCTGGATCATTGAAGGTTACAAATGACCGTCGTAGAGAAGAATTCTTGTTGACCTTTATACCTGTACCGTAGCCGAGTTCGGTGACAACAGATCCGCCGTCTGCAGTGGTTACGTTGATGGTTTGGGCAAGCGAAGCAGGCACCGAAAGCAAGGTAAATGTAAGTACAAGGATGGATCGTCTCCTCATTGTTGAATTCCTTTGGTTGGTGGTTGAGCTCCCATAACACATAACGTATTCACGGGATCATTGTACGCGTAGGCGTAAAGATTTCGTTGGTAGCCGTTGAAGCCGATAGGGTCTTTCGCCGTCCAGCGACCGGCCGTGGGATCGTAGTCGGCTGCGCTCGTCGTACGTGTAGTCGATGGTAGTCTCGCTCAACGGGATGATCCCGTCGTACGTCAGGCGTAACGTTCCACCCTCCGGCCGGTGCAGCGTCGGCCCCCGCGCCGCTCCGCCGTCCCCGCAGGCATTGAAACGGTCGGTGGCCGGCTGGCACACCTGTCCGTAGGCTCCCGCCACCGTCTCCATCACCCCGTTGCGCACGCGCCGCACGCGATGGTGCAGCGATTCCGCCCAGTACACCGATCCGTCCGCGCCGAGCGCGATGGCTTGCCGCGTCGATGTGGAGACCAGGATCTGCGTGCTCAGCGCCGGCGCCCCGCCGTCGTCGGGATCGAAATCCGTCCCGCCTCCGGCGATCACCTCGAACGCGCCGGTGTCCGGCCGGTAGCGGCGGATACGGTATTCCCCGGCGCTGAGCTCGAGAAACACCACCGAGCCGTCGCGATCGGCGAGCACTTGGAAGATGCGGTCCGGCAGGTCCCCTCCGCTGACCAGCTCCTCGGAGGCCAACACCGTGCCCTCCACGCTGCGCACCGTGCCGTCGCCCAGATGCAGCGTGCGACCCACCGGGTCGTAGGTGTGCAGGATCGACGGCGTCCAGCCACCGAGTCCCGCCGCCTCGGTACCGACCTCACCGAGCGCCACCGGTTGAGTCGTCCACACCGTCAGCCGCTGCCCGCCGCGGCCCTGCCGCAGCACCTCCGAGCGCGGCACCGCAAAGGCCAGGCCGCGCACGAACTGCGGCACGTACACGTAGCCAATGCGCACCTCCGCCTTCTGCCGCCCGACCGCCGGCCGCCCGAAAGCGTCGAGGCCGTCCCAGGAGAGCGTCACGGTCTGGTTCGGTGCGTTCGTCCACTCGTTCTGAATCACTCGCCCCGCCACCCGAAGCTCCGTGACGACCTTCTCCAGAGGCGCCGGTGGTGTCGCATCGGTGATGGGGACTCTTACCTCGTACTCCGCCGTCCTGCCCGGCTGGCGCCGCGAGGTGTAGTGCAAGGTGAACGGCAGGCCGACGAGGCCGATGTCCTCGTGAAAGACCTGCTCCTCGGGCTCGATCGTGCCGAAGCCCGACTGCCTGGGCCCCTTGTCCGTCAGACGCCGTCCCGGGTTGCCCCCGCTCGTTCCGCCGCCCGGCGCTGCCCCAGCTCCCGCCGGCAAGAGCGCGCTCCAGTTCAGATCCCCCTTCGAGAAGCGGCGCACCTGGACGTGCCAGTACTCCATCCCGGGCGCGCTCAGGCCCGCCAGGGTTGCGCGCTCGCCGTCGCTGATGCCGTACGTTGCGTACAGCTCCGGGTCCGCCTGCGCATCGCCACCATCGCCGCTGTCGAGATCGAGATCGGCCATCTGGCCCGTGATGCTCGTCACCCGCAGCACCACTCCGTTCGGCGCGCCTTCCCACACACCCCGTGCGGAGTCGTAGACGCCGTAGGGCACCTCGATCCCGATCGGAAAGCCGAGGAAGTTCTCCACGTAAAGCGGCAGCGAGGGACTGAACTCGGTGTGCTCGGTGCTCGCGGCCAGCGCCTCATCGCAATCGACAGAGGCGGCGTAGGTATAGTTGCTCGTCGGCGGCAGCTCCGCCGGCATCGCCGCCTCGCCCATCGGCCCCACGATGACCTCCGTCACGCGCACCGCGCACCGGGCAAGCGCTGCCGTGCTGCCGTCCGCAAAGAGCAGTTCACCCGTGACGGCGGGCGGAAACAGCGGCATGGCGCGCCGGGTGCCGTCCACATCGCTCTGCATGCTCGACCGATGCACCTGCCACGCCGTTGTATTGCCGGAGAGATCGATCGGGGTGGCCTCGGTGTCCAGCGGCGTCATCACGATGTCGTCCACCACTGCCCAGTCCTGCCAGGCGGGCTGCAGCTGGCGCTGCACCGTGACGAAGCCGTCCTTGCGGAAGTCGATCGTGAGCTGGCCTCCGCCGTTGACCGCCAGCGCGTAGTTCCCCGCGCCATCGCTCGTCGTGCGGCCGAACTCGGGACAGTTCAGCACCGTCACCGTTACCCCGGGGAATCCCCGTCCCGCCCGGTCGAGCACGCGTCCGCGCACCAGCGCCACCCGCGCCGGCTCGATCGTCCCGGGAGCAACTCCCTTTTGCTGTGGGTTTCCACCCTCGTAAAGAAAACGCGTCGAGTCGTACACCGTTGTCGCAACCGTCTCGTCATTTGCCGCCGGCGAGCTGGTCGCTTGTGGCGTGGGCTCTTCGGTGGGTGAGGGTGTTGGGGTGTCGGGTTCGGGACGCGGCGTTGCCGACGGGACGGGGTTCGTCACTGCCGGCGTGGGTGTTGCCGTCGGTGCCGGCACTGGCTCAGCTAGGACAGCCACCAAAGCCGTGAGATCCGCCGCCGACACCGTGCCATCCTCGTTCGCGTCTTTTCCCCGGCACTCCGGGCAAGCGTCGCAGAAAAGCGTGCGGATCAGCAGCTCGAGATCGAGGCTCGACACATCTCCGTCGCAGTCGGCGTCGCCAGGCGTCGCGAACTCTACTCCGGCCAAGCAGGAGGACACGGCGGGACATGGGGGCTCCTCCGCGCTCGAAGACGCCGTGAGCGAACTCAGAATCACACCCTCGATCGGCAGGAGAAGCACGAAAACGATGCACAGCCCTGTCGAGCGCTGGCTGCAGCCGGCTGTAGCCCGTGTCATTCGTCTGGCACTTTAGTGGCGCGCTTTAGTCCGAGCTTTCCGGTGAAGTCAAACAAAACTGTGACACAGTTTCGGCAGCCCATGTTGGCAGCGCAGCGGTTCTCGGGCAATATCGTGTCAGGATCCGAGGCGATCGTGTCGCTTGCGCCGAAGCGCAAGGTCGGTCGGGGACGACGCGAACGATATTGGCGGAGCGATCCAAGCAGGACCGCAGCTTGCGCCATTGGCTGCGATATCGCGGAACGATGATAGGGTGCCGCGCTTGCGCTCCGAAAAGGGGGCTCACGACGCGTGCCCGATTCGCTCGGCATCGGGCGGTTGCGCGAGCGCCAGGGGCGCGACGTGGCCCCTCGTGGGCTACTTGCCGCACGAGGTCTCGGCCCGCAGCGGGCCGGCCCGGACGCCCTCGCGCCGCCAAACATCATCGCGTTCACCTTCACGGACAAAGCGGCGACAGAGCTCTAGGAGCGGATCACCACTCGCGCGGGAGGCACTCGGCAATTTCCCGGAACTCGCCAATGTGTCGTTGGAAACGGGCCGCCCGTTCTGCCTCGCGCTGCTGAAGAGCGAGACCGCAACGTACCTCCAGTGCGAGGTTGTGCACGCGGTACCGCAAGAAGTATCGGTGAACTGCTACTCCAAGGAGAGCGGCCTAACGACTGCGGCCGATCTCGCAAAGGTCCGGCGCACAGCTCTGAAGGGTCGCTTCCATCGTCCCACAGCTCTCGTCGAGGGTGTCCCGTGGGGGCTGCGGTGAGTGGACGATCGAATCCGTGGGGCGGGTGGCGCGCAGTCGGTGCCCGGCAGGAACATGGACTTTTCGCTGCCGCCTGCTCGGCCCCCGCGCCGCTCCGCCGTCCCCGCAGGCATTGAAACGGTCGGTGGCCGGCTGGCACACCTGTGCGTAGGCTCCCGCCACCGTCTCCACCACCCCGTTGCGCACGCGCCGCACGCGATGGTGCAGCGATTCCGCCCAGTACACCGATCCGTCCGCGCCGAGCGCGATGGCTTGCCGCGTCGAGGTGGAGACCAGGATCTGCGTGCTCAGCGCCGGCGCCCCGCCGTCGTCGGGATCGAAATCCGTCCCGCCTCCGGCGATCACCTCGAACGCGCCGGTGTCCGGCCGGTAGCGGCGGATACGGTATTCCCCGGCGCTGAGCTCGAGAAACACCACCGAGCCGTCGCGATCGGCGAGCACCTGGAAGATGCGGTCCGGCAGGTCCCCTCCGCTGACCAGCTCCTCGGAGGCCAGCACCGTGCCCTCCACGCTGCGCACCGTGCCGTCGCCCAGATGCAGCGTACGCCCCACCGGGTCGTAGGTGTGCAGGATCGACGGCGTCCAGCCACCGAGTCCCGCCGCCTCGGTACCGACCTCACCGAGCGCCACCCGTTGAGTCGTCCACACCGTCAGCCGCTGCCCGCCGCGGCCCTGCCGCAGCACCTCCGAGCGCGGCACCGCAAAGGCCAGGCCGCGCACGAACTGCGGCACGTACACGTAGCCGATGCGCACCTCCGCCTTCTGCCGCCCGACCACCGGCCGCCCGAAAGCGTCGAGGCCGTCCCAGGAGAGCGTCACGGTCTGGTTCGGTGCGTTCGTCCACTCGTTCTGAATCACTCGCCCCGCCACCCGAAGCTCCGTGACGACCTTCTCCAGAGGCGCCGGTGGTGTCGCATCGGTGATGGGGACTCTTACCTCGTACTCCGCCGTCCTGCCCGGCTGGCGCCGCGAGGTGTAGTGCAAGGTGAACGGCAGGCCGACGAGGCCGATGTCCTCGTGAAAGACCTGCTCCTCGGGCTCGATCGTGCCGAAGCCCGACTGCCTGGGCCCCTTGTCCGTCAGACGCCGTCCCGCGTTGCCCCCGCTCGGCCCGCCGCCCGGCGCTCCCCCAGCTCCCGCCGGCAAGAGCGCGCTCCAGTTCAGATCTCCCTTCGAGAAGCGGCGCACCTGGACGCGCCAGTACTCCATCCCGGGCGCGCTCAGACCCGCCAGGGTTGCGCGCTCGCCGTCGCTGATGCCGTACGTTGCGTACAGCTCGGGGTCCGCCTGCGCATCACCACCATCGCCGCTGTCGAGATCGAGATCGGCCATCTGGCCCGTGATGCTCGTCACCCGCAGCACCACTCCGTTCGGCTCGCCTTCCCACACCCCCCGCGCGGAGTCGTAGACGCCGTAGGGCACCTCGATCCCGATCGGAAAGCCGAGGAAGTTCTCCACGTAGAGCGGCAGCGAGGGACTGAACTCGGTGTGCTCGGTGCCCGCGGCCAGCGCCTCATCGCAATCGACAGAGGCGGCGTAGGTATAGTTGCTCGTCGGCGGCAGCTCGGCCGGCATCGCCGCCTCGCCCATCGGCCCCACGGTGACCTCCGTCACGCGCACCGCGCACCGGGCAAGCGCTGCCGTGCTGCCGTCCGCAAAGAGCAGCTCACCCGTGACGGCGGGCGGAAACAGCAGCATGGCGCGCCGGGTGCCGTCCACATCGCTCTGCATGCTCGACCGATGCACCTGCCACGCCGTTGTATTGCCGGAGAGATCGATCGGGGTGGCCTCGGTGTCCAGCGGCGTCATCACGATGTCGTCCACCACCGCCCAGTCCTGCCAGGCGGGCTGCAGCTGGCGCTGCACCGTGACGAAGCCGTCCTTGCGGAAGTCGATCGTGAGCTGGCCTCCGCCGTTGACCGCCAGCGCGTAGTTCCCCGCGCCATCGCTCGTCGTGCGGCCGAACTCGGGACAGTTCAGCACCGTCACCGTCACCCCGGGGAATCCCCGTCCCGCCCGGTCGAGCACGCGTCCGCGCACCAGCGCCACCCGCGCCGGCTCGATCGTGCCCGGGGTGACGCCCGTCTGCGGCGCGCCCGCGCCCTCGTAGAGGAAACGCGTCGAGTCGTACACCGTTGTCGCAACCGTCTCGTCATTTGCCGCCGGCGAGCTGGTCGCTTGTGGCGTGGGCTCTTCGGTGGGTGAGGGTGTTGGGGTGTCGGGTTCGGGAAGCGGCGTTGCCGACGGGACGGGGTTCGTCACTGCCGGCGTGGGTGTTGCCGTCGGTGCCGGCACTGGCTCAGCTAGGACAGCCACCAAAGCCGTGAGATCCGCCGCCGACACCGTGCCATCCTCGTTCGCGTCTTTTCCCCGGCACTCCGGGCAAGCGTCGCAGAAAAGCGTGCGGATCAGCAGCTCGAGATCGAGGCTCGACACATCTCCGTCGCAGTCGGCGTCGCCAGGCGTCGCGAACTCTACTCCGGCCAAGCAGGAGGACACGGCGGGACATGGGGGCTCCTCCGCGCTCGAAGACGCCGTGAGCGAACTCAGAATCACACCCTCGATCGGCAGGAGAAGCACGAAAACGATGCACAGCCCTGTCGAGCGCTGGCTGCAGCCGGCTGTAGCCCGTGTCATTCGTCTGGCACTTTAGTGGCGCGCTTTAGTCCGAGCTTTCCGGTGAAGTCAAACAAAACTGTGACACAGTTTCGGCAGCCCATGTTGGCAGCGCAGCGGTTCTCGGGCAATATCGTGTCAGGATCCGAGGCGATCGTGTCGCTTGCGCCGAAGCGCAAGGTCGGTCGGGGACGACGCGAACGATATTGGCGGAGCGATCCAAGCAGGACCGCAGCTTGCGCCATTGGCTGCGATATCGCGGAACGATGATAGGGTGCCGCGCTTGCGCTCCGAAAAGGGGGCTCACGACGCGTGCCCGATTCGCTCGGCATCGGGCGGTTGCGCGAGCGCCAGGGGCGCGACGTGGCCCCTCGTGGGCTACTTGCCGCACGAGGTCTCGGCCCGCAGCGGGCCGGCCCGGACGCCCTCGCGCCGCCAAACATCATCGCGTTCACCTTCACGGACAAAGCGGCGACAGAGCTCTAGGAGCGGATCACCACTCGCGCGGGAGGCACTCGGCAATTTCCCGGAACTCGCCAATGTGTCGTTGGAAACGGGCCGCCCGTTCTGCCTCGCGCTGCTGAAGAGCGAGACCGCAACGTACCTCCAGTGCGAGGTTGTGCACGCGGTACCGCAAGAAGTATCGGTGAACTGCTACTCCAAGGAGAGCGGCCTAACGACTGCGGCCGATCTCGCAAAGGTCCGGCGCACAGCTCTGAAGGGTCGCTTCCATCGTCCCACAGCTCTCGTCGAGGGTGTCCCGTGGGGGCTGCGGTGAGTGGACGATCGAATCCGTGGGGCGGGTGGCGCGCAGTCGGTGCCCGGCAGGAACATGGACTTTTCGCTGCCGCCTGCTGCCTGGTTTGGGCCGGGGAACGGAG